>NZ_JBHJUK010000120.1:0-16859 GCF_042266225.1 Kitasatospora sp. NPDC056181 | reverse complement strand
GTTACCCTCCGGGCCCCGGCCGCTGCGGCGGCCGGGGCCCGGTGCGTCACCTGACCGAGCCCTGCCCGTCACGTGACCGGGCCGGGGTCGGAGCCGGGGCTGCGGCCGGGCGTTTGGCCGGGCCTGTGGCCGGTGGCCGGAGCCGGTGACTCTCGGCCCGTCACGTGGCGGGGCCGGGGCCGAGTGGCTCTGCAGGCCGGGCACGACTCCTCGGCAGGCCGGGGGCCCAGCAACCGGACCCCGATGCGACAGGACACCAGGCCCCAAGGCCACGACCGCGCCATGGCGGCCCCGGCCATGACGGGCCGCCCGAGGTCGGAGGCCCGTTACATACCGCCCCGCCGACGGACGCGCCACGCTGCACGACGTCCCGCCCGAACTCCTCCCCCACCCTGGAGTCCCCCGTGACTGTGCTGTCGACCACCGGTGCGCCCACCCCTCCCGCGGCTTCCAGCGCCCTACCACCCCGGCGCGGCGGGCGGCTCGCGCGCTGCGCGGCCGCCGCGGTGCTGGCGGCGGGCGCGCTCGCGGCCACCGCCTCGCCCGCCACCGCAGGCCCCGCTGCAACCGCGGCCGACGCCGCCCCCGGCGGAACGTACCAGCAGGTCACCGGCTTCGGCGCCAACCCGGGCAACCTGGCGATGTACGCGTACACTCCCGCCGGTCTGCCGACCGGGGCGCCGCTGGTGGTCGCACTGCACGGCTGTGTGCAGACCGCCAACGACTACTACCGGAACTCCGGTTGGACGAAGTTCGCCGACCTCTACGGCTTTGCGGTGGTGTTCCCGCAGACCGGCTCCGCCAACAACAGCCTCTCCTGCTTCAGTTGGTTCGACGCGAGCAAGGACGGCCGGGGCTCGGGCGAGGCCGAGTCGGTGGTCAAGATGGTCGCCAAGGCCCGGTCGCTGTACGGCTCGGACGGCCACCGGGTGTTCGTCACCGGTCTCTCGGCGGGCGGCGGCATGGCGGCCGACCTCCTGGCCGACTACCCGGACGTGTTCGCCGGCGGCGCCATCGACTCCGGTCTGCCCGCCCACTGCGCCACCACCCAGAGCGCCGCGTCCGGCTGCCAGAACACCGACCAGCGGCTCACCCCGGCCCAGTGGGGTGACAAGGTCCGCCGGGCGTACCCGGGTTACGCCGGGCCGTGGCCGCGCGTCGCGATCTGGCAGGGCAGCGCCGACACGACCGTGAAGCCGGTGAACGCCACCGAGCTGCGGGACCAGTGGACGGACGTGTGGGGGATCGGACAGAACGCGTCCGCCACCCGGAGCCTTCCCGGCAGCACCACCCAGTCCGTCTACAACGACGCGAACGGCCGGGCCGCCGTGGCGCTCTACTCGGTCGCGGGGATGGGCCACGGTCTCGCGGTCAGCCCGGGGTCTGGCACCGACCAGTGCGGGGCCACCGGCAGCTACTTCCTCAACACGATCTGCTCCAGCTACTACACCGCGCAGTTCTGGGGCCTGGACGGCGGCGGCTCCACCACGCCGTCGCTGCCCGCGCCCACCGGGCTCAACGCGACCGGCACCGGCCCGGACGCCGTGGCCCTCACCTGGCAGGCCGTCACCGGCGCCGCCTCGTACGCGGTGTACCGGGACGGCGTCCGGGTGGCGGGCCCGAGCACGGCCTCGTTCACCGACACCGGGCTGAGCGCCGGGACGACGTACACCTACACCGTGGCCGCCGTCGACGCTGCGGGCACCGAGGGCGCCCGCTCGGTCGCGGTGACGGCGAGCACCGGCGGCAGCGCACCGCAGTGCTTCACGGACAACAACTACAACCAAGTGAAGGCGGGACGCGCGACGCAGAGCGGTGGTCTCACCTACGCCCTCGGATCCGGCCAGGCCATGGGGCTCTGGAACACCTTCACCACCTACACCCTGAAGCAGACCGGCCCCGGCTACTTCGTCCTCGCCGACGGCCAGTGCTGACCAAGCAGCGGGAGCCGTCGAGACCGCTCGGCCGGACCCTACCGGCGGGACCGGCGGAACCGGCCGGCTCGGGCGGTTCGGACGGTCCGGGCCGCCCGGGCGGTTCAGGCAGTCCGGGCTGCTTGGGCGGTCCGGGCGGCTCGAGTGACCGCCACGGACCGTCCTGCTGAGACGCCTCATCCGCCCGACTCCCCGGGGCGCAGGCCGGCGAACAGGTCGGCCTCGGGGAGCGCCGTCCGTACCCGGCTCCGGGCGAGGTGGTAGTCCTCGGTCGGCCAGGCCTCGCGCTCGATGTCGCGCGGGTGTGCCATGAACCCGGCACCCGGCTCGACCTGGGTGGCGTGCGCCAGCAGTGCGGCGTCCCGGACCGCGAACCACTCGGCGCACCGGATCCGTGTGGTGGTGGCGAGCGCGGGCGGGGTGTCCGGCCAGTCCCCGAGCAGCCCTCCCATGGCCGAGTCGACGCCGTGCGCCGTCATCGCGTCGTGCAGGGTCTGGAACCAGGCCCTGGAGAGCGCCAGCTGGTAGTAGAGCTTGGACGGCTGCCAGGGCTCCCCCTCCTCCGGGTAGCGGTGCGCGTCGCCGGCCGCCTCAAAGGCCTCGACGGTGACCTGGTGGGTCATCACATGATCGGGGTGCGGGTAGCCGCCGGTCTCGTCGTAGGTGATGACGACATGCGGGCGGAACTCGCGGATCAGGGCGACCAGTGGCGCCGCGGCGGTCTCGACCGGCTGGCGGGCGAAGCAGCCGTCGGGCAGCGGCTCGTCCGAGCCGGGCAGGCCGGAATCCGTGAATCCCAGGAACCGCTGGTCGACCCCGAGGATCCCGCGGGCGGCCGCCATCTCCTCACGCCGGACCCGGGCGAGATCGGCGCGGACCTCGGGACGGTCGAGCGCCGGGTTGAGGACGGATCCGCGCTCGCCGCCGGTACAGGTCGCGACCATGACCTCCACGCCCTCGGCTGCGTACCGGGCAAGGGTGGCCGCGCCCTTGCTCGATTCGTCGTCGGGGTGGGCGTGGACGGCGAGCAGGCGAAGTCCGGGGTGCTTGGTGAACACGGATGGTTCCTCTCTCGAAACTGGACGGTCAGTGCGTCGGCGGCCGGTTCGAGTCGGCCATCGGCGTGAGTCGGCCGCCGGCGTGAATCGGCTACCGGTCGGTCCGGGAAGTCGTCGGTGGAGGTCGTCGGCGGAAGTCGCCGGCGGCGGCCGGTCAGGGGCGTTTGCGGCCGGCCGGGTAGAGCAGGGCGGGCGCGATCGCGAGGGCGGAGAGGCCGAGCACCCACCAGAAGGTGGATCCGAAGGCGACGGCCGGGTGCCCCGGGTGACCGGCCAGCGAGCTCTGGAGGACCAGCGTGAGGACCGCGGTACCGAGCGCGCCGCCCACCCGGTTGAGCACGTTCACCGCCCCCGCGGCCGCCGGGACCTGCACCCGCGCCACACTCCCGTACACCGCCGCCATCCCGGGGATGACGATGATGCCCATGCCGGCTCCGCGCAGTGCCAGCGAAGCGGCCAACAGGCCGTCCGCGGGACCGGTGCCGGCGCCGAGCCGGGTGAAGGCCAGCGTGCCGAGCAGCGAGCAGGCGATGCCGATCAGGATCAGCGGACGCGGGGCCATCCGGTCGGCGATCCGGGCGGCCAGCAGTGAGGTCACCGCCGTGCCGAGCGCCTGCGGAGCCAGCAACAACCCGGCCTCGACGGCTCCGCGTTGCTCGACCTGTTGGTAGTAGAGCGGCACCAGGAACATCGAGCTGTAGAGCGCGGCGCCCTGGAGGAAGGAGTTGGCGGTGGCCACCGCGAAGCCGCGCCGGGCGAACAACCGAAGGTCGATCAGCGGCGGGCGGCCCTCGACCGGGGTGCGCAGCGCGTGCACGCCGTACCCGAGCAGCAGCGCGCAGCCGAGCGTCACGGCCGCGCCGCTGCCCGCCCCCGCGGCGCCACCGATCGTGGCGAGCCCGTAGACCAGCGCTGTCAGGCCCGGTGAGAGCAGGGCAAGCCCGGTGACGTCCAGCCGGGGGCGCGGCTCCGCGCGCCGCCCGTCGGTGGGGACCAGGCGGGCGGCGAGCAGCAGGGTGGCCAGACCGACCGGGACGTTCAGCAGGAACATCCACCGCCAGGCCAGGTGCTCCAGGACGAGGTCGCCGAGGACCGGCGCGAGGCTTATCGGGAACATCAGCATGCCCATCACCCGGCCGATCCGGGACGGGCCGGCCGCCTGAACCATGATCGTCTGCCCGAGCGGCTGGATCAGGCCGCCGCCGATCCCCTGCAGGACCCGGAAGGCGATCAGGCGCCCGTCGACCAGGCCAGGCCGCAGAGGGCGGAGCCCGCGACGAAGAGCGCGACCGAGACCAGCCACGTCCGGCGGGCGCCGAACCGCCCCGCGGCCCAGCCGGAGAGCGGCACGGCGAGCGACATGGCCAGCAGGTAGCCGGTGGACACCCACTGCACGGCCGCCATCGAACTGTGCAGATCTCGGGCGACGGAGTCGATCCCGACGTTCACGATCGTGGTGTCGAGCAGGGCCAGCACCGGGCCCAGCGCGAGCACGGCGCCCGTCCTGAGCAGCCCGGGTGGCAACGGCTCGCGGCCGCTCCCCGCCGACGGCCTGCGGGAGGAGTCCGACGGGCGGGAGGAGCCCGACCGCCGGGACGGGCGGGACCGACCCGAAGTGCCGGACGGACCCGGTGATCCCGAAGTGCGCGTGCTGGCGGCCGATCCGGCCATGGCCCCTCCCCGGAGTCGTCCGTCCGGCGACCGCTCCGGCCGCCAATGAAGAACTTAGGTCCGACCCACTGATTGGGTCAAGCCTATTTCCTGTGTCCGACCCAGCGAACCTGCGCTAGGCTCACACCCATGACCGACGGCACCCCCAACCTGCGCGAGCTCAACAAGCGCCGCACCCGCGAGGCGATCTCGTACGCCGCGACCCGGCTGTTCATCGAGCGGGGCTTCGACCGGACGACGATCGCCGAGGTCGCGGTGGCCGCCGGCGTCGCCAAGATGACCGTCACCAACCACTTCCCGCGCAAGGAGGACCTGGTCCTCGACCTGCACGAGGAGATCGTCGCCGGGCTCGCCCGGACGGTCGCCGGGCGCGCGCCGGGCGAGTCCGCGCTGGCCGCGCTGCGCCGGGAGTGCCTGGCCGCGATCGACCGCCACGATGCCGCGCTCGGGTTCTCCGGCCCCGCCTTCGCCCGCACCGTCACCGAGAGCCCCGCCCTGGTCGCGAGGCTTCGCGAGATCCACGAGCAGAGCGAGGACGCCCTCGGCGCCGCCCTCGCCGAAGCCACCGACTCCCCGCCCGCCGACCTCACCGCCCGGCTCGCCGCCGGCCTGCTCGCCGCGATCCACCGGACGCTCTTCGCCGAGGTGTTCCGCCGCACGCTGGCCGGGGAGGGGCACGGGTCGACAGCCGAAGCCATCCGTCCGGCCGCGGTCCGCGCCTTCGACCAGCTGGAGGGCGCACTGGGCGGATACGCGGTCCGACCAGTGGCCTGAGCAGCGACGACCGGCCGCGCCACGGGCGCGTCGCTTGACGAAAGGTTGACCTGCTCACGGCAGATTGTTGGGGAGCACCGACCCTATGGTCGGCGCATGCCCTCACAGCCCATCAGGCGAGCCGCTCTTCCGGTCCTGCCCTACCGCAAACCCACGCCCGGCCGGGACTACTGGGTGATCAACGACGTCCTACCCGATCCCGACGCCGTCCGCGAGCGCGTACTGGCCCGCGGCGAGTGGACCGAGGGCTACCCCTACCGACCCGAGGCCTGGCCCGGGCTGCGCACCATGCCCGGGCTGGAGCCGGACGAGCTGGCCCGGGTGGAGGCGCTGGTCCGCAAGGCGACCGGCGCCTCCCGGCTCTGGGTGCAGAGCACGCCCGGCGGCGGGACGCTCAACCACAACTGCGTCCAGGTCGTCGGCGCCGGGGAGTCGACCTCCCGCCCGCACACCGACTCCCGGGCGCTCTGCCGCTACGCCGCCGTCCTCTACCTCAGCCCCAACGCACCCAAGGAGGCCGGAACCAGCTTCTACCGCCAGCAGTTCCCGGGCGGCCGACTCGGTGGCAACCTGGTCAACGCGCCGCACAACAACCTGGTGGAGGCACTCGGCACCCGGCACGTCCCCGGCGACGCGTTCACCGAGGACGTCCGCGTCCCCAACCGCTACAACCAACTGCTGCTCTACCACGCCAACCTGATCCACAGCGCCACCACGTACTACGGCACCGAACTGGAGGAGCGGCGGATGACGGCGGTCTTCTTCTGGATGGCGTAAGCACCTCGGCGCGCGGAGCACCCGCCCCGCAGGGCACCCCGGCCTGCGCATCGCCCCGCCCCGCAGGGTGCCCCGGCCTGCGGGGTGCCCTTGAGCTTCCCGGAACACCGCAGCATCCCGACTCGCCCGAGGGGACCGGATCGCCGGGATCCGTCCGGCGGACCGGCCCTCGCGGGGGTGATCATCCGGATACCAGGGACGGGTCAGGCCGCCGGGAACTGCGAGAACTGAGCGACGTACTCGTCGAACGGCGGGATGCCGACTTCTGCACGGCGCTCGTCCATGTGCTCGGGATCCTCGCAGGGCCACGGGATCGGCGACCCGTCCTCCACTCCGGCGATCTGCGTGCCGTAGACCTGCTTCCGCCCTTCGTTCACGAGGGTGCGGTCGCGCAGGAAGGCCAGATCGCGCGGGACGGCGAGGCCGTCGGCCACCGCCTGCTCCATCAGCCGCAGCGCACGCCGCTGGACGTCGAGCTGCCGGTCGGCGTGCTGCGCGATCAGCCAGGCGGCCCGGGCCGCGTCCTCACCGACCAGTTCCGCGGTGGGCCAACCGTACGCGTCCATGATCGTGTTGAGACGATCGGCGTGCTGCGCGGTCAAGCGACGCCACGCCAGCTGCTCCGCCGGGTCACTGCTGTTCGCCTGGTGCGCGGCCTGATGGTCCGCCACAGCCATGGCGGTGAGCTCCCCGGCCAGTTCGGCAAGTTCGGATGTCATTCCCACTCCGCGTCAGATCGAGGTTTTCGCTGGTCGTCCGCAACCCTAAGTGTGCAAATCGCGGCAAAATCTCCTGCCGGAGGACGGTGACAGCCGCGTTCGGATGCTGGGATACTTGATCTATCCACACGGCGAGGGCCGTGGCCGGAGCCGCAGTCGAGGCCGGAGTGGGGCGACGCAGGCGGTCCGGTTGTTCATCGTCCGACCCGACCCCTGGACCCGTGATCGCGAAGGCGCCGGCACCGGTCATCTCCGCCCCTCACGGCGAGATGAACAGCTCGTCCAGGTGATGGGTGAGGACCGCCAGCGCGGCCTCCCCGGTGCGCTGACCCCCCAACACGCTTGAGCCGAGGCCGTTGACCATGGCCAGAAGGCCGGCCGCGGTCATCTCGGGATCCTTACCGGAAGCGATCTCCCCGGCCTGCTGGGCCGCGCGGAGCTGCTTCGCGAGGAAGCCCTCCAGCACCTCCGGCTGTCGCGCGCCGTGCTTCTCCAGCACCTCGGGGTCGCTGAGCACCAGCGTGTAGTAGGCGGCGTAGGTCCTGGTGATCCGACGGCTTTCCGGATCGGTCGGCAGGATGCACGACAGGATCGCCGTCACGACGCCGCGCGGCGTGGGCGGGGAGCCCGCCGCACTGATCCACTGCTCCATGCGGGCCTGGAGCTGGGTGCCGAGCCTGGCCAAGGCGTCCAGCAGCAGCCCTTCCTTGGTCGTGAAGTAGTACTGCACGAGGCGCAGGGAGACGCCGGCCTCGGCGGCGACCGCCCGCATGCTGGCCGACTGCAGTCCCTGGGTGTCGGCAATGCGCAGCAGCGCCTCGGCGATCTGTCGTCGACGTTCCTCGTGATCGACCAGCACGCTCATGGATCTCCCTCTCGTGGTACACCCGTATCATGCTGTGATACACATGTATCATGCGAATCAGCCAGTTCAAGAACGATCAGGCCGGCGACCGGTTCCGCACCGCCTACGAGCGCACGCTTGCGGAACTGTGGCCCGGGCAGCGGACGGCGCTCGACCTCCCGACCGCGTTCGGGACCACTCGCGCCTACCGGACCGGCCTGCCGAGCGGTGAGCCGATAGTGCTGCTGCCCGGCTCGGGCGGAAACGCGCTGATGTGGCACCGGTACGTCGACGAGCTGGCCCGGCACCATCCGGTCATCGCCGTCGACACGATCGGCGAGCCCGGCGCGAGCGTGCAGACCACCCCGATCCGCGACGGCCAGGACGGCGCCGCCTGGCTGGACGAGCTCCTGGCCGCACTGGAGGTGCCGGCCGCCCATGTCGTCGGCTGCTCCTACGGCGGCTGGCTGGCGCTCAACCACCAGATCCACCACCCGGGCCGCACCGCCTCCCTCACGCTGGTGGATCCCGCGGGGTTCGCCGACCTCGGACCCCGGTTCTACACCTGGCTGATCGCCGGCGGACTCGCCTCGGCCGCGCCCCGCCGGGCCCGCCCCCGGCTGGCCCGTCTGGTGGGCAACAGCGCCATTCTGGAGGCCGAACTGATGAGTCTGATGCGCGCATCGATGGGATTCCGCCGCGCGCTCCCGGCACCCCCGGTCTTCCCCGACGAGGAACTGCGCCGTCTGCACGCCCCCGCGCTGTTCCTGCTCGGGGCGCGCAGCGCCATCCACGACTCGCGCGAGGTCGCCGACCGCATCGGCAGGCTGGTGCCCTCGGCCCGGGTGGAGATCGTGCCCGACGCCGGCCACTCGCTGCCGACCGACCAACCGGGCCTGGTGACCGACCGCATCCTCCACCACGCCGCCGGGCGGTAGGGCGGACCGGGTGGCCCCGGCCTCCCGGTTCCCCCGACCCCGCCCACGGTCAGCGCCGGCCACAGCTGTCAGGACCGGGTGGCCCCGGCCTCCCGGTTCCCCCGACCCCGCCCACGGTCAGGGCCGGCCACAGCTGTCATGTGCGAGCGGTTTCCGACCGGCGACGTCACGATCCTCCGGACGGAGCCCGGGCCGCCTGGGTCGCCCGCGTACGTGCGGGCTGCTCGTCCCCCGTCCCGTCCGAAGCGGCCGACAGCAGCTCGCTCGGCTCGCCGTGCGCCAGGGTGAGCCGGGTCAGCGCAGCGGCCAGGCGGCCCAGGTCCTCGGGCGGGACCAGCTCCGCGAGGCGCGCCGCGGTGCGGGGAAGGCCGAGATCGGCGGCCACGGCGCGGGCGCGGCCGTCGAAGAAGGGCCGCAGCTCCGGCCAGACGGCCTGGGCCTCGCGACAGAAGATCCCGGCGCCGACCGGCCCGATCCGCGGGAACTCCCGAAGCAGCTCCTCGACCTTCCCCGACTTGCCGCCCGCCTCGGTCCGCAGCCTCCGGAGGTCGCCGTGCCAGCGGTCGAGCAGGAGGTCGGCGCCCCGGCCGAGGGCGGTCGCGGTGCTCTCGTCGTAACGGACGTAGTGGGCGCGCCCGAGGGCGTCCACCCGGGACTGCCAGCTCGCCGCCGCCATCGCGCGCGGTGTCCGGAGGCCTGCCGCAAACAGTTCCCGGGCGGCGGCCACGGCGGTGGCGGCGCCGATCCGGACCGAGCAGAGCACGGTGAGCACGAGCAGTTGGTAGAGGGGTGCCGGGGTGTCGCGCAGGGCGATACCGGCCTCCTCGGCGTAGGTGCGGCCGTACCGCTCCAGCAGGGCTGCGACGATCCGGTCCCGGTCCACGACGCACCTCCCTCCCCCGGCACCTGCCCGGGTTGGCGCCGCCCATGCGCGGGGAGGGTGCCCCCATGGAGAACGCTCCACCCGAGCCCACGCCCACGCCCACGCCCACACCCGCACCAACACCCGCGCCCGCACCCGCACCCGCACCCGCACCCGCACCCGCACCGTGGGCACCTGCCGACCCGGCAGCGGGCCCAGCACCCGGACCACACGCCGGTCCGACGGACCCGCCCGGGGCAGCGCCCGCGCCCGGGGCCGCACCCGGACCGGCGACGGAGGCGGTCCGCCCCGAGTGGGCCGGGATCGACCGGATGGCGACGCTCGACCTGCTCCGGCTGATGAACGCCGAGGACCGCACCGTCGCCGCGACGGTCGCCGGCCAGCTGCCCGCCATCGCGGCCGTGGTCGACGCGGTCGCCGCCCGGATGGGCCGCGGCGGCCGGCTGGTGTACGTCGGCGCGGGCACGGCCGGACGGCTCGGGGTGCTGGACGCGAGCGAGTGCCCGCCGACCTTCGGGACCGCACCGGGTCAGGTCGTCGGCCTGATCGCGGGCGGGCAGCCCGCCCTGCTGAGCGCCGTCGAGGGCGCCGAGGACCGCGCCGACCTCGCCGTCGCCGACCTCGCCGCGCTGGCCCTGACGCCGGCCGACACCGTCGTGGGCGTCTCCGCCTCGGGCCGGACGCCCTACACGGTCGCGGCCGTTCGACAGGCCCGCGCGGCCGGGGCGCTGACCGTGGGACTGGCCTGCACCCGGGGATCCGCCCTGGTGGCGGCCGCCGAGCTGGGCGTCGAGACCGAGGTCGGGCCCGAGGTGGTGGCGGGCTCCACCCGGCTCAAGGCGGGCACCGCGCAGAAGCTGGTGCTGAACCTGCTCTCGACCGCCGTCATGGTCCGGCTCGGCAAGACGTACGGAAATCTGATGGTCGACGTACGCGTCGGGAACGAGAAGCTGCGCGGCCGGGCGCACCGCATCGTCGCGCAGGCCACCGGCGCCGACGAGGCCACTGTCCGGGCCGCACTGTCGGCGACCGGCGGCCGGGCGAAGAACGCGGTGCTGGTGATCCTCGCCGGGGTGGACGCGCCGACCGCCGCCCGGCTGCTCGCCGCCTCCGACGGCCGGCTGCGCGAGGCGCTCGAATCCCTGCCGCCGAGGACCTGAACCGAGGCGGCCGCGCACACCCCGGCAGGCCCTCGGCGGTCGCCGGGCGGCGCCGCACCCGGGCCGGCCAGGGTGCGGGACGGCCCCGGGTCAGCCGAGACGGACGTCCGCGCGCCCGGCCACCTCGCCGAACCGCGGCAGGTTCAGGTCGACGGCCGCCCGGTGCTCCGCCTCCGTCAGGGCGGTCATGGCCTCCTCGACGAACACCAGCTCGTATCCGAGGTCGGCGGCCGCCCGGGCGGTCGACTCGACGCCGAGGTTGGTCGCGATACCCCCGAACACCAGCGTGTCCACGCCGCGCGCCTGGAGCAGTTCGTGCAGCCCGGTGCCCTGGAAGCCGCCGATGGTGCGCTTGACCACGACGGCGTCGGCGGCCGCCGCGACCTCGACGGCCAGCTCACTGCCGGGCGGCTGCTCGGTGACGTTCGGGCGCTCGACCCGGACGGCCACCACGGGAGCGCCGGCCCTCCGGAAGGCGGCGGCGAGGTCCAACGAGACGGCGAGCGCGTCGGCGCCCGGGCGCGGGGCCAGGGGGGCGGCGACGATCCGGTCCATCAGGTCGACCAGGACGAGTGCGGTCCGGGAGGGGTCAAGGGTTCGCATGGCCGTTCACGCTAGCGGATCCGCGGACCGTCGAACCCGGTCACGCCTCACACCCGCCCGAGCCGGTCGAGCCCTTGCTGGTCGGGCCCTTGCCGGTAGGGCCGCTGCCGGTCGGGCCCTTGCCGGCCGCCTCCTCTGCGGCAATTGCGCAGCGGAAGCCCTCGATCAGCACGCTCAGCCCGTACTCGAAGTCGGCGTCGTGGTCGGTCATCCGCAGGGTGTCGGCGGCCTCCCGCAGCAGCGGCAGTTCACTCAACGCCTCGTCCGGGAAAGCCGGTTGGGCGCGTTCTTCGGCGTCCTGACGCCAGGCCTGTTCCTCGGTGACCCAGCCCATGACGTACCGGTCGATCGTGAGTAGCAGCCGCAGGGCCGTTCGCGGGCGCAGCCCGGCCTGACAGAGTGCGCTCAACTGTGCTTCCACCGCTGGCAGTTCGTCCGCCGTGGGCAGGGTTCCCGCGTGCACGCGGGCGCCGTCCCGGTAGGCGAGGAGGGCGCGCCGCTTGGCGCGGGCGTCCTCGGCGAGCCAGCGCGGCCAGTCCTCCGGCGCCGGCGCGCGGTCGGGTGGCAGGGCGTCGGCCAGCATGGCCTCCGCCATGAGGTCGAGCAGCTCCCGCTTGTTCTTGAAGTGCCAGTACAACGCCGGTGACTGGACGCCGAGTTCGCGCGCGAGGCGGCGTGTGGTGAGCCCGTCGATGCCGACCTCGTTGAGCAGGCTCAGGGCGGTCCGGACCACCTCTTCGCGTTGCAGTGCCATTCCGCCCCCGCCTCCCGTCCACCTGTGCCACGTCCGCGGCGTGCGCCACGTCCGCCATGCCCGCCGCATGCGCCGTGCGCCGTGCGCCACTTCGGGCGCGACGACCGCACCTTCGGCGCCTGCCGCTTCCGCCGTTAATCGCTTGGACCGCCACCTTATCGCTGCTAAGTTCCGTGCCCGGAATTTATCAGTGATAAGGACGAAGGGACCGATGCCGCGATGAGCACGCAGACGAATGCCCAGGACGACCGTTTCCCCCACGAACGCCCCTCCCGCCTCCGCCGCCTCGCGTCCCGGCTGCTGCCGAACACCGCCCCGTGGAGGTCGTCCCGCGACTTCCGGCTGACCTGGACCTCCGGCACCGTCACCCTGCTGGGATCGGTCTTCACGATGACCGCAATCCCCCTACAGATCGCCGACCTCACCGGCTCGCCCTTGGCCGTCGGCGCGGTCGGTGCGGTGGAGCTGCTCCCGACGATCGCGCTGGGGCTGTACGGCGGGGTGCTCGCCGACCGCGCCGACCGGCGGACGGTCGCCCTCGCGACCGAGCTCGCGCTGGCCGCACTGACCTCGTTGCTGCTGGTCAACGCGATGCTCGGCACACCGATGCTGTGGCCGCTCTACGCCGCGGCCGGCTGCGCGGCGGCGCTCCAGGGGATCCAGCAGCCCTCGATGGAGGCGATGATCCCGCGCCTGGTGCCGCACGACCAGCTGGTCGCGGCCGGCGCGCTGCTCTCACTGCGGTGGAGCATCGCCGGGCTGGCCGCCCCGGCCGCGGCCGGGGTCGTCATCGCGACGGCGGGGGTGCCGTGCGCCTACCTGATCGACCTGGCCACCTTCCTGGTCTCGATCGCCCTGCTCGCCCGCGTCCGCCCCGTCCCGTCGGAGCGCGACGCCGAGGCCCCGCAGCTGCGCGAGTTCGCCGAGGGGCTGCGGTACGCGGGGCGGCGGCCGGACCTGGTCGGCACCTACCTCGTCGACCTCGCGGCCACGGTGTTCGCCCTGCCCACGGC
The DNA here is from genome assembly GCF_042266225.1 of Kitasatospora sp. NPDC056181. Classification (NCBI taxonomy): domain Bacteria; kingdom Bacillati; phylum Actinomycetota; class Actinomycetes; order Kitasatosporales; family Streptomycetaceae; genus Kitasatospora; species Kitasatospora sp. NPDC056181. The sequence goes on along the minus strand of NZ_JBHJUK010000120.1, from coordinate 3,731 downwards.
GCTGTTCCCTTTCCTCGCCCAGGAATTGGACGCCCTCTGGGCCCTCGGACTGCTCTACTCGGCCTCGGCGGCGGGGGCCCTGCTGGCCGCCGCGACCAGCGGCTGGACCGAGCGGGTGCACCGGCACGGCCGGCTCGTCCTGGCCTCCGGCGCGCTGGTCGGCGCCGCGATGGTCGCGGCCGCCTTCTGCGGGGGCGCGCGCGGTGGCGCTCATGGGACCGTCTGGGCGGTGCTGGCCTGCCTCGCGGTCGCAGGCGCCGCCAACTGGGTCGGCGACACCTTCCGCACCGCGATCTGGAACCAGTCGATCCCGGACGAACTCCGCGGGCGCGCAGCCGGGTTGGAGATGCTGATCGGCTCCGCGGGACCCGCCCTCGGCGACATCCGGGCCGGCGGGCTCGCCGCCGGTTACGGCATCCGCGCCGCCCTCCGCACCGGTGGACTGGCCTGCCTCGCATCCACCGGGGTACTGGCCGCCGCACTGCCCGCCCTCTGGCACTACGACCAGCGCACCGACCCGCACGCGGCGGCGGTCCGCGCCGCGCAGGAGGACGCCCGGCCCCGGAGCGAGGCCGGTGAGCCGGCGGCGTGATGCAGGGGGCCACGCACCGAGGCCCAGCCCCATCGACGAACCGAGGCACCGCGACGCTGAGACACGGACGAACGGAGGCACCGGCACACGGACATACGAATACGCGGACACACCGTGCACAGACACGCCGCACGCGAACGCATGAGCTAACTGATCATCAACAACCGACGCGGAAGCCGGAGTTCCGGCAGATCACCCGTCACAATCCGTAGACCGACCGCGTTGGTGCGGCTACTGTCGAAGCGCTTGACGACGATCGTCCTCACGGGGGTGCGGACCGGGACGGTCGGCCGAACCAGCAGGGTCCGCCACGGTGAGGAAGCGAAGGAGAACCGGTGGCTGACGTCAAGGGTGTGCTGCTGCCCGCCTACGTGGTGGCCGACGAGTCCGGGTCGATGGCGGTCTGCGAGCGGGAGCTCACCGACGGCCTGGTCTCCCTCCACGAGTCGCTCCGGGCCGCGCCGATGCTCGCGGACAAGGTCCGGTTGGCGATCGTGGGATTCGCGGACGACGTGGAGGAGCGCCTGGCACTGACCGACGTCCGCAACGAGGTGCGCCTGCCCCAGTTCGTCATCCGGGGCCTGACCAGCTACGGGTCCGCGTTCCACGACCTGCTCCGGCGGATCCCCGACGACGTGGCCCGACTGAAGCGGGAGGGGTACCTGGTGCACCGCCCGGTCGTCTTCTTCCTGAGCGACGGCGCCCCCACCGACGGCGAGGCCTGGCGCACGCCCCATCGGCAGCTCACCGACAAGGGCGTCACCAAGGCAGCCCCGAACATCATCGCGGTCGGTGTGGGCCATGCCGAGGCCCGGACGATGGTGGAGGTCGCCACCCGCCCGGAGTTCGCCTTCGTCTCCGTGCCCGGGGCCGACGTCGGCCGCTCCATCACGGTGTTCTTCGAGATGCTGACGGAGAGCCTCATCCAGTCGGGCAACTCCCTGGTGGCCAACAGGCCGGAGCTGATCATCCAAAAGCCCGACCCGAACCTGATGCGCGTGGCGATCGACATGGTGTGACCGTGGAACGGCCGATCACCCCTCCGTGGCGGGACACCTCAGCGGGCGGCCCCGCCCGTCCGACGACACCTCCGCCGCCGCCCTACGCACCCGGCGCACACACCGCGCCGAACACCCGCACGCCGTTCCCGGACGGGCCCCGGCCCGATCCGGACCGGTGGTCCCCGATCGTCGTCGACCGCGCGGGTCCGGTCTTCGAACCCCGGCCGCCGGTGGGGCGGTACTTCCGGGCGGACACCGAGTCCGACGGGTGGTCGACGGATCACGCCCGGCTGCGACTGGCGTCCGTCCGCGGCAACTCCCACCGCTACTACCGCAAGCCCCGCCAGGACTCCGCCGCCGCGACCTTCCACGCCGCTTCGGAGACGATCGTGTTCGCCGTCGCCGACGGCGTGTCGGCGGCGAGCCTCCCCGAGCTCGGCTCCATGCTGGCCTGCGAGGCGGCGATCGGGGCCGTACTCCGGCAACTGGACGCCGGTCGGGGCGAGTTCGACTGGACCGCCGTGGTGCGGCAGGCGGCGGCGGCGCTGACGGTGCGAGCCACGGCGATCCTGGCCGGCGCCGGCCCGGGCTCCGGCGCCGCACCCGCGGCAAGCTCCCCACCCCCACCCGGCCACGCACCCGCAGCGAGGCCCGCACCACATCCCGCAGCCGTACCCGAGCCACGCATCGCCCCCGCGCCGCACCTCGCTCCCGCGCCGGCAGCACATCCCGCCCCCGATCCGGCCCAGGTGGAACGATTGCTCGCCACCACCCTCGTCGTCGGGACGGCACGGCCGGTCCCCGGCGGGCTGGAGGTCCGGCTGTCCAGGGCCGGCGACTCCGGGGCGTGGGTCCTCGACCTCGACCGGGCCGCGTACCGTCCGCTCTTCGCACCGAAGTACGACCCGGACGCCGTCATCGTCTCCAACGCCGTGGTCCCGCTCCCCCGGTGCCCGGACCCGGCGGAGCTGGGCGGGTGCCTGCTCGTCGCGGGACAGGTGTTGCTGGTGGGCACCGACGGCTTCGGCGACCCGTTGGGCGACGGGGACGGTCAGGTGGGCGCGCTCTTCGCCCGGGAACTGGCCGAGCCGCCCTCGGCCGCCTGGCTGGCACACGTCCTGGACTTCTCCCGCCAGACCTTCGACGACGACCGGACGCTGATCGCGATCTGGCCGGGCGCAGGGGCGGGGCGGCCCGCATGACGGACCCCGGTCGGACCGTCGACCTCAACGACCTCACCCTCGGCACGAGCCTGGGCAAGGGCGGCCATGGCACCGTGCGCCTGGTCCAGGGACGCACGGTCGACGGGGAGCCGGCCGTCTACAAGGAGTACCTGCCGGAGGTGCTGCCCTCGCTGGACGTGGCGGCCCTGCGCGCGATGGTGGACCTGCCGGTCGGGCTGGCCGGTGAGGACACCCGCTGGCTGCTCCAGCGCACGGCGTGGCCCGCCGCGCTGGTGACGAGGCACGGGGCCGCCACGGGGTTCCTGATGCGGAAGGTCCCCGACGAGTTCGCGTTCGACTACCAGGGGCTCAGCCCGAGCGGTTCGGGCCGCAGGCTGGCGAACTTCGAGTTCCTGCTGAACCGCGACGACTACGTGGCCGGGATCGGTCTGAAGATCACCCCACGCCATCGGCTCAACCTGCTCGCGGGCCTCGCCGAGACGCTGGACCGGCTGCACGGGCTCGGCATCGCGGTCGGCGACCTCTCCCCGCGGAACGTGCTGTTCACGAACGGAGCCGGCGCGGCCTCGTTCCTCATCGACTGCGACGCCATGAGGGTCCACGGCCGGAGCGCGCTGCCCCAGGCCGAGACGCCAGGATGGCAGCTTCCCCCGGGCGAGGAGAAGGCGACCCGGCACGGTGACGCCTTCAAGTTCGGCCTGCTGGCCATCCGGCTGATCGCCCGGGAGCAGGGCGCGACCGACCCACAGGTGCTGGCCCGCGTCGACCGCGAACTGGCCGATCTGGCACGGAGGAGTCAGCTGGTCACACCGTCCGGCCGGCCGGCACCCGGTGAGTGGGTCCTCCCACTCAGGCGCGCCGCGGTGCGCGCCTCGACCAAGCCGGCCACCACGTCACGGCCGATCCCGCGACCGCCGAGTGGGACGGCCTCCCCCGGGCTGCCCGGCCCGGGCG
>NZ_JBHJUK010000119.1:5938-28616 GCF_042266225.1 Kitasatospora sp. NPDC056181 | reverse complement strand
CGCCCGTGGGCGTCGGCCGGGATCTCGGGGATCTCGTCGCCGACCGGCGCCTCATGCACAACCGTCATCTCGAACCACTCCAAGGGTGAGGGAACTGTCCGACAGCCAACGTCTGCGTTGCCCCCGGCTGCGAATCACTTCTTCACTTATGACTGTACGAGGGGCCCCGCGCTGGTTTCGGCGTCGATTCTGTACAAGGTCGCGTCCGTTTAGATGTCAGGCCTGTACAGAAACCAGCCCCGACTGGCATATGCGTACGGTGTTCGTTCGATTACCCGGAGCTGTCCGCCGGGTGGCCCCCGGATGATCTGAGCATGAGGAAACCTGCAGGTCAGGATGGGCGCACCCGGGCGCGGAGGGAGCGCCTCCGGAGTCACTTCGGGCAGGCTCCGGCGGGGCGCGAAGCACCGCCCGGAGCGGGTCGGGCGGCCGATCAGTCGTAGGGATACGCCAAAAACGCCGAAGCCCACCCGGATGCTCCCGGGTGGGCTGTCCGAGGGACTTCGTCAGTGCTTGTGACCGTCCCCGGGCTCGTCCTTGCCCCGCAGCTCCTCCTCGCGGCGGCGCAGATCCGCCTCCCACTGCTTGAGCATGTCCTCGTGCTGCTTGTTGTCCTTCTTCAACGAGGCCAGGAACTCCGGGTCGTCGTCCGGTGCGAGCGGCCGGCCGCCGCGCGGGCGCTCGTACTCCGGGTAGCCCGAGGTGCGGCCCGACCCGCCGGTCCGGAGGGCACCGCGCTGCTTGCCGGCCACCAGCCAGGCGATCGAGCCGACCAGCGGGAAGAGCAGCACGATGATCACCCAGATCACCTTGGGCAGGTGCTTCACCTCCTCCTCGGGCGTGGTCAGGCAGTCGATGAACGCCCAGACCCAGAGGGCGAGTGGAAGGACGAAGGTCAGGATCCTCAGCACGGCGGCGATCTCCCCCGGCGACGGCGGTGGTGGCGGGCGTCCCCGGAGCGGCGGCGGCTTCACGGGGGGCCCTTGACCGAGCCAGGCTATCGGGTGGCGGATACTGACTGGCATGGCATACGACGATCTCCGCTCCTTCCTGCGGGCCCTCGACCGGGAGGGCGACCTCAAGCGCATCAAGGCCGAGGTGGACCCCCATCTGGAGATCGGCGAGATCGTCGACCGGGTCCAGAAGGCCAAGGGCCCGGCCCTGCTGTTCGAGAACGTCAAGGGCTCGTCGATGCCGCTGGCGATGAACGTCTTCGGCACCGAGCGCCGGCTCGCCAAGGCCCTCGGCCTCAAGGGTCCGGACGACATCTCCGAGAAGATCGCCGGCCTGCTGAAGCCCGAGCTGCCGCACGGCTTCACCGGCTTCCGGGACGCCTTCGGCAAGCTCGCCTCGATGGCCCACGTGCCGCCGAAGAAGGTGAAGCCGGGTGAGGCCGCCGTCCAGGAGGTCGTGCTCACCGGCGACGACGTCAACCTCGACGACCTGCCCGCCCTCTTCACCTGGCCGCTCGACGGCGGCTCCTTCTTCAACCTGGGCCTGACCCACACCAAGGACCCGGACACCGGCATCCGCAACCTGGGCCTCTACCGCCTCCAGCGGCACGACCGGCGCACCATCGGCATGCACTGGCAGATCCACAAGGACAGCCGCAACCACTACGCGGTCGCCGCCAGGAGGGGGGAGCGGCTGCCCGTCGCGATCGCCTTCGGCTGCCCGCCCGCCGTCACCTACGCCGCCACCGCGCCGCTGCCCGGCGACATCGACGAGTACCTGTTCGCGGGCTTCGTCGCGGGGGAGCGGGTCAAGATGGTCGACTGCAAGACCGTCCCGCTCCAGGTCCCGGCCGACGCCGAGGTCGTGCTGGAGGGCTGGCTGGAGCCCGGCGAGATGCTGCCCGAAGGCCCCTTCGGCGACCACACCGGCTTCTACACGCCGCAGGAGCCGTTCCCGGCACTGAAGATCGACTGCGTCACGATGCGCCGGCGCCCGATCCTGCAGTCCATCGTGGTGGGCCGCCCGCCGACGGAGGACGGCCCGCTGGGCAAGTTCACCGAGCGGTTCTTCCTGCCGCTGCTGAAGATCATCATCCCGGACATCGTCGACTACGACCTGCCCGAGGCCGGCGGCTTCCACAACTGCGTGATCGTCTCGATCGACAAGAAGTACCCCAAGCACGCCCAGAAGACGATGCACGCCATCTGGGGCGCCCACATGATGTCGCTGACCAAGCTGATCATCGTGGTGGACTCCGACTGCGACGTGCACGACTACCAGGAAGTCGCCTGGCGCGCCTTCGGCAACGTCGACTACAGCCGGGACCTCACCGTGGTCGAAGGCCCGGTGGACCACCTCGACCACGCCTCCTACCAGCAGTTCTGGGGCGGCAAGGCAGGCATCGACGCGACCCGCAAGCTGCCCGAGGAGGGGTACACCCGGGACGGTGGCTGGCCCGAGATGGTCTCCTCCGACCCGGCCACGGCCGCGCTGGTGGACCGCCGCTGGAAGGAGTACGGGCTGTGAGCGAGCGCAGCGGGCGCCCCGTCGAAGGGCGCCGGGCGGATGCCCCTGCCGGGCGGAGCGAGGTGGGCGCATGAGCACGGCCGCCGCACTCCCCGACGTCCCGCCCGGCAAGGTCAAGGCCTTCCTACGGCTGGTGATGATCGAGCACTCGGTCTTCGCGCTGCCCTTCGCCTACATCGCCGCGCTGACGGCCATGTTCCTCGCCGACGAGCGGGTGCACTGGGGCGAGCTGTTCATCGTCACCGTCTGCATGGTCGGCCTGCGCACCTTCGCGATGGCCGCCAACCGGATCATCGACCGCGAGATCGACGCCCGGAACCCGCGCACCGCCGGCCGTGAACTGGTCACCGGCGCCGTGTCGGTGAAGACCGCGTACACCGGCTCCGCGATCGCGCTGGTGGTCTTCCTGGGGGCGGCCGCGCTGCTGAACCCGCTCTGCCTGGCGCTCGCGCCCGTCGCCGTCGTGCCGATGGTGGTCTACCCGTACGGCAAGCGGTTCACCGACTTCCCGCAGGCGATCCTGGGCCTCGCCCAGGCGATGGGCCCGGTGGGCGCGTGGCTGGCGGTCACGGGCTCGTGGTCCTGGGACGCGGTGGTGCTGGGCGCGGCCGTGGGCATCTGGATCGGCGGGTTCGACCTGATCTACGCCTGCCAGGACGTCGCCTCGGACCGGGCGGACGGCGTGCGCTCCGTGCCGGCCCGGTTCGGCGTCCCGGCCGCGGTGTGGGGCGCGCGCGTCTGCCACGTGCTGACCACGCTGCTGCTCGGCTGGTACGCCGTGCTGACCGGGGCCGGGGCCGCGTTCTGGATCGGGCTGGCGGTGGTGGCCGGCGCCTTCGTGTACGAGCACACCATCGTGAAGCCGGGCGACCTGTCGCGGCTGAACCGGGCGTTCTTCCAGACGAACGGGTTCGTCGGGATCTCGCTGTTCTTCTTCGCCCTGGTGGACCTGATCGTGCGCGGCCTGGGGATCTGATCCCCTCCTACTTGGCGCCCTCGTCGAGCGTGTGCTTGACGAGGGCGTTCGCGTGCCCGTGCCCGAGACCGTGCTCGGCCTTCAGCCACGCGACCAGCTCCATGTGCTTGGCCAGCGGGGAGGAACGGATCAGCTCCGTCCAGTACGAGATCGGCTGCCCGTACTTCTTCTCGATGGAGGGGAAGTAGCTGGCGGGGCCCTTGGGGGCGTCGGTGCTCATGGTGGTGGGTCTCCTGTCGGTCCGTCATTTCGATCTTGTCGTGGGTGATTGTTACGCAGTCAGCCGGGCTGCGGTAGCGCTCAGCCAGCCGAGCCCGAGCGCGGCGCCGGCGGTGAAGGCCGACACGGTGACGCCGGAGCCGGCGAAGCCGGCGAGCACGCCCACGGGCATCAGGCGGGAGGCGAGCGCCCAGCCGCGCCGGCCGGCGGCCGCGAAGTGGCGGGCCAGGACGAGGAACGCGGCGCAGAGCGCGAGGTAGCCGACCGAGCCGCCGATCATGTGGACGGTGCCGTGGGCGCTCAGCCCGGTCACCCGGCCCTCGGGCGCCCCGACCGGGAACCCGGCCCCGGGGTCGGCCTCGAACGCCGCGCTGAGCAGGAAGCTCGCGCCGAACACCGCGACCAGGCGCGGCGCCCAGGTGCCGCCGGGGGTGTTCCGCAGGGCCTGCCGGAAGCCGACGGCGCCGGCGGTCAGCAGGACGCCGGCGAGCAGGAAGTTCGCGGTCTGGATCCAGCCGGCGTCCCCCAGGGCGAGCTGGCTGATGGCGTTCCGGGAGAAGTCGAAGCCCTCGCGGGTGAGGCCCTGGGCGATGCCGACGGCGAGGAAGAGCGGTCCGGCCGCGGCGCCGGCGAGGAGCAGGGTCCGGGTGGCGGGGGCGGCGAGCGGGGCTGCGGCGAGCGTGTTCGTCATGCGGGTAGGACCGGGGGCGGAGGCGGAACTCATCGGTGCGGCGAGTGTGAGCCCGGTCACACCGTGGCGTGGCGGGCGACGAGGCAGCCGGCCGCCGCACCGTACGGGCCCCGCCGGAGCGGACGACGGTACGCGCGAGCCCCGCCCCGGCGGGCTCGGCGGGCTCGGCGGGCTCGGCGGGGCCGTCGGGAGCGTCCGCGCTAGCGGAGGTGCCTGTCGAGCCGGGCGCCGGTGACCGGGGTGGTCCCGTCGCACCACCTGGTCCGGGCGTCGGTCCCGTCGGCGGCGACCCGCGCGGCGATGGTCCGCGCGCAGTCCAGGGACTCGGTGTGCGTGGTGTCCACCTCCAGGTCGTAGACCACGCCCCGGTGGACGATCGGTGCCTGCTGTGCGGCCATGCCCGGGGCCCGGTCCCCGCGGGCGATCTCCCGGCCCGCGGCCACCACGCTCTCGCACCTGACGCCGACCCACAGCACGTCCAGTCCGTCGAGGACGTCCCGCCAGCGCTCCTGGGACTCCGCTCCGCCGAGGAAGACGTCGTCGACGATGATCCGGGCGCCTGCCCGGGCCATCGCGGCGACCCCCGCCATCCAGGCGGCCTCCAGCTCCCGGAACGTCGACCCGACGGCCACGGCGCCGTCGGCGGCGATCTCGATCCCGAGGTCCGAGGCCTGCATGGAGGCCGGCATCATCTCGATCAGCGAGTCGATCGCCGCGGCGAGCCACGGGTCCGGCAGCACCGCCTGGAGACACCGGACGATGCCGGACTTGCCGGAGCTGGACCCGCCGTTCAGCACGATCACCTGAGTCGTCATCGGATCACCGTAGGGCCGGAGGCCACGGCGTTCCACGCGGTTTTCGCGGGCCCGCCCTGCCGCCCCGCCTCCGGCCGTAGCATCGGCGCATGACCGCCGACGCCTCCGAAACCGCCGACAACGCCGACGCCTCCGAAACTGCTGACAACGCCGCCACCGCCGGCTTCCGTTCGGACCGGATCGGCAGCGCCCTGCGCGGCGGGAACCCCACCGTCCTGCGCCGCCTCGACACCGGGTTCGCCGTGATCGGGGACGTGCAGTTCCTCCCCGGGTACTCGATCCTGCTCACGGACGAACCGGGCGTCGAGCGGCTCTCCGACCTTCCCCGCGCGCGCCGGCTCGGGTACCTCGCGGACATGGACCGGCTCGGTGAGGCGGTCGAACGCGCCTGCCGCGCCGCCGATCCGGCGTTCCGGCGGGTGAACCTGGAGATCCTCGGCAACAGGGACACCTACCTGCACGCCCACGTCTGGCCCCGCTTCGACTGGGAGCCGGAGCACCTGGTGCAGAAGCCGGTCTGGCTCTACCCGGCGGACCGCTGGAGCGACGAGCAGTACGCCCTCGGGCCGCAGCACGACGCGATCCGCGCCGCGGTCGCCGCCGAACTCGACGCCCTGGGCCGGCCGTCCGCGGCGGAGGCCGGGCCGGCGTAGTCCACGGCCGGTCCGCCGGGCCCGGGCCGTCGCGACTCTCAGCGGTCCGGGGTGAGGAGCGGTTTGACGTCCAGGATCGGGGTTCCGGCGAGGGCTTCGAGGTTCCGGACGTGCACGCGCGTGCCGACGACGGCGAGGAGACGGACGGTGTGCAGGCCGATCGGGTTGGGGCGGTCGGGCGCGCGGGTGGCGAAGACGCCGGTGAGAGGGCGGCCGGCATCGCCCCGGGGGCGGACGGTGAGCGTCCGGCGGTCGGCCCGGTCGAGCCAGGTGAGCAGCAGGACGTCGGTGCCCGGGGTCAGGCCCTCCAGGGCCGGGGCGTACCGGTCGTCGAAGACGAGCCAGGCGTCGGGGGCCCCTTCGTCGGGCTGCCGGGGCGCGGTCGCCCGATCGGTCAGCGTCGATTCGACGTGCCCGACCGGGCGCAGGGTGTATGCGGTCACGAGTCCTCGGTCCTTTCCGGGTGGGTGGGGGTGGTCCTGGCCGTGTCCGTCAGCGCGGTTCCCACGGCCAGGCGGTGCGGACCCGGGCGAGTTGCCGTCGCTGGGCGTCGATCCAGCCGTCGGGCAGGCGAACCAGCACGGTGGCCGAGGTGAGCGACGCCGCCGCGTCCCGCACCGTCACCTCGATCGCGTCGAGCGGCCCGTGCGGGGTGCCGTAGGGCCCCTGGGGGGCGATCCGGATCTCCGGGTTGCGGCCGTCGTCCATCCACTCGACCTCCTGGCCCGCGGAAAGGTGGTCGAGGGCCGCCTCCCAGTCGTCCAGGTCCTCCGGCAGCAGGCAGACCTCGGTGAGCCGGCCGTTGGCGAACCCGCTGGTCACCGTGATGTCGGCCTCGAAGCAGCCGTCCCAGAAGGGGCCGTTGACGGTCGTCGGCCCGGTCACGCGGACGACGACGGCGTTCTCGTCGTCGGCGAGGCGGACGAGGTCCACCGGATCGTTGGTGGTCACGATCCGCCTCCTTGGGCGAGGAGTTGACTGTTCGGAACGCCGACTGCCGCGCTGCGTCATGGCCGTGTCGCGGTCCGCGGCACCGGCGGAGGAGCGGTCCCGGTGGTGCGTAACACCGTGGAGTCCGGCGCCAGGAGAACCAGCTTCGGATGCGGATTCAGCGTAGCGCCCGCGTGCGCTGTTCCACCGTGCCGCCGCCGGACGGCCCGTTCCGCGGTCCTTCCCCCGCCGGCCGCCGGGGCCGCGCCGAGGAGCCCGTATTCCCGGGGGCGTGGGCGGCCACCCGATCTCGTGAACTTCCTGGGCGAGTCGCGCAACTCGTGCCTACGCTCGCGGACATGGACATCGTGATCCCGCTCTTCGACCGCTTCGAGCCGCTCGACGCGATCGGCCCGTACGAGATCCTGGGGCATGTGCCGGGCGCCCGGGTCCGCTTCGTCGCGCCCGAACCGGGGCGGGTCACCGACGTGCTCGGCGCGCTGCGGGTCGACGTGGCCGCCCGGTACTCGGAGGTCGAGGCCTGTGACGTGCTGCTCGTCCCGGGCGGCGTGGGGGTACGGCCGCTGACCGGTGACGCGGACTTCCTCGACTGGGTGCGGCGGGTGCACGGGACCACCCGCTTCACCACCTCGGTCTGTACCGGTGCGCTGGTGCTCGGGGCGGTCGGGCTGCTGAAGGGGTGCACCGCCACCACCCACTGGGAGGCGGTCGCCGACCTGGAGGGCTACGGCGCCACCTACATCGCCGAGCGCGTCGTCCGGCACGACCGGATCGTCACGTCGGCCGGCGTCTCCGCCGGGATCGACCTGGCCCTGGGGCTCGCCGCCCTGCTCACCGACGACCTCACGGCCGAGGCCATCCAGCTCTACACCGAGTACGACCCCCAACCGCCCTTCGACAGCGGCTCGGTGGCCAAGGCGTCGCCCGAGGTGGTGGCGCGCGCCCGGGCGCTGGGCTGAACCCGCTCAGCCGGTCGTGCCGCGCCGGTACCTGACGCCCGGGCGTCCGTCGATGACGAGCTCCCCGACGGGGGTGAAGCCGGTACGGCGGAGCACGGCCGTCGACGCCGGGTTGTCGAGGGTGGCGACGGCGGTGAGCGCGGAGAGCCCGTACCGGACCGCCGCCAGCCGGCAGACCTCCAGCACCGCGGCCGTCGCCACGCCCCGGCCGGCGGCCTGTTCGCCGATCCGGTAGCCCAGTTCGGCCTCGCCGCGTTCGGCGTCCACCAGGTTCACCCGGCCCAGCAGGGCGCCGTCGTCGCCCATGACGAGGTGGAAGTGGCAGGCCCCGGCGTCCTGTTCGGCGAGCAGGGCACGGTGCCGGTCGGAGAAGTGCTCGAAGTAGGCGTCCCCGCGGTCCGGAACCGACCTGGCGAAGTAGGCCCGGTTCTGCCGTTCGAACGACAGCAGGGCCTCCGCGTGGTCCGGACGCAGTCGCTCCAGCCGTATCGGGATCATGCCGGCCAGCATAGGCGCCCGGTGGCCGGCCCGGCCGGGGCGGCCGGAAGCCGCCTGCGACCGGCCGGCCCGCTCCGGGGCGGCCGCTATCCGTCGGTCCCTTCCTCGATGTAGTCGGCGTACTCGTCGGCGGAGAGCAGCGCGTCCAGGGCGGCGGGATCGGCCGGAGTGAACTCGACCATCCAGCCGTCGCCGTACGGGTCGTCGTTGACCTGTTCGGGCGAGTCGTCGAGGGTCTCGTTCACGGCGCTGACCGTGCCGGCCAGCGGTGCGTAGACCTCGCTCACCGACTTCACCGACTCGACGCTGCCGAACGGCTGGTTGGTGTCGAACTTGTCGCCCTTCTTCGGCAGTTCCACGAAGACGATGTCCCCGAGCTGTTTCTGGGCGTGGTCCGAGATGCCCACCAGCACCTTGCCGCCCCGGGGCAGCAGCCACTCGTGGTCCTTGGTGTACCTGCGGTCGGTCGGGATGTTCGCCATGGAGGTCTCCGTCGGTTCGTCCGGTCGGTCTGACGCCGTGTCAGCCGCGAGGGGGAGCCTGCCGCAGAAGTCCGCCTTCGGCCGGGATGGTCACCCGGACGTGTGAGCCCCGTGGCCGTCACGGCCGTCCCTACACTGGGCACCGTCGGACAGGGAAACAGGAGAGTCGAGTGGGTACTGCCAGGATCGCCGTCGTCACCTGCCGCGCCTACGCGGACCTCGACCCGGACCTCCCGCTGCTCGTCGACGCGCTGCGGGCGGCCGGCCTGGCGGCCGAGCCGGTGGCCTGGGACGCCGAGGCGCCGGGGTGGGAGCGGTTCGACCTGGCGGTCGTCCGGTCGGCCTGGGACTACTCGGAGCGGCTGGGCGAGTTCCTGGCCTGGGCCGACACGACGGCCCGCGCGACCCGGCTGTGGAACCCGGCCCCGGTGGTGCGCTGGAACAGCGACAAGCGCTACCTGCTGGAACTCGCCGGGCGCGGGATCCCGGTCGCGCCGACGCGGATCCTCGAACCCGGCGGCCCTTTCGAGCAGGGGGACCTCGACCACCCGGACGGCGTGGTGGTCAAGCCCGCGGTCTCCGCGGGTGCCCGGGACACCGCGCGCTACCTGCCCGGCCGGGCCGCGGACGCCGCCCGCCACGCCCGGATGCTGCTGGACCAGGGGCGCGCCGTCGTCGTCCAGCCGTACCTGCCGCTGGTCGCGGAGGGCGAGCGGGCGCTGGTCTTCGTCGACGGCGACTTCAGCCACGCGATCCGCAAGGGGCCGGTGCTGACCGAGCCCGGCGTGATCGACAACCTCCGGACGCCGCACCCGGACCTCGTCGCCCATCAGCCGACCGGGGCCGAGCTCCGGACCGCCCGGGCGGCCCTGGCGGCGGCGCCGTCCGCCGAAGGACTGCTCTACGCCCGGGTGGACCTGGCGCTGGACGGCGCCAGGGAGCCCGTGGTGATGGAGCTGGAGCTCATCGAGCCGAACCTGTTCCTCGGGTACGACCCGCAGGGCCCGGAGCGCCTCGTCGCGGCCGTGGCGGCCCGGGCGGCGACCGGCCGCTGAGCCCCGGTCACCGGCGGGCCGCCGGACGGCCGGGCGGTCCCGAGGCGTCCCGCGGGTGGCTCCGCCGCCCTCAGCCGAGGCGCGGCGCCTCCGGGTGGTAGACCCGCTGCCGCTCGACCGGCGCGTCGCGGAAGTCGCCGCTGCCGTTGACCACTTCGCCCACCCCGAGCCGGATGCCCAGGGCCCGGCCGAAGCCCTTGAGGACGGCGCCGCGGCCGTCCGGGTCCGGGTAGGTGTACGGGTGTCCGGCGGCCAGGGTGACGGAGCGGGCGGAGACCTGCCCGAGCACCTGGGCGCCGGAGCCGATCCGGCTGGTGCCGGTCACCTCGGCGCCGCCGGTGAGCCGGGTCCCGTCGCCGATGTCGATGGTGTCGGTGCCGGCCGCCCTGATCCGGGCGCCGCCCTCGCCGATCTCCGACCTGGCGCCGATCACGATGGTCCCGCCGCCGGTGGCGGTGATCAGGGTGCCGCCGTGCAGGACGTTCCCCCGCCTGACCAGGCAGCCGCTCCGCTCGTCGCACTCGATGACCACGCCGGGGTAGAGCACGTTCTCCGGGTGCAGCCGGACCCGCCGCGAGACGATGACCGAGAACGGGTCGAGGACGACGACGCCCTGGTCGGCGAGGTCCATCAGCTCCGCGGGGGTGAGCAGCCCGCGCTCCCGGCGCAGCCGCGCCACCCGCTCCTCCAGCGATCCTGCTCCCGTGATCATCCGATCATGCTCCCGGTCACGCGAAGGTGCTGTAAAGCCGGAGCCCGACGGGTGAGAATGGCCGCCAATCCACAATCCCGGGAGGATCACCGTGATCGGCAGCCTTCAGTGCATCGTCCTCGACTGCCCGGAGCCGGCCGTGCTGGCCCGCTTCTACGAGGCCCTGCTCGGCGGGGAGGTGGACCGGCCCGACCCGCGGTGGGGGCTCGGCGAGGCGTGGTCCACCCTGCACACCGACGGCGGCCTGGTCCTCTGCTTCCAGCGCGTCGCCGACCACCGGCCGCCGCAGTGGCCCGACCCGGCGCACCCGCAGCAGATGCACCTGGACATCGAGGTGGAGGACCTCGACGGCGCCGAGCACGAGGTCCTCGCGCTCGGCGCCACCCGACTGCCCTCCGACGCCGCCGGCTGGCGGGTCTACGCCGACCCGGCCGGCCACCCGTTCTGCCTGCTCAGGGCCCGCTGACCGGCGGGCCTGGTCAAGTCGCCCGAGGGAAAGGCGATCTGACGGAGGGAGGTCGGCGGGGGATCCCGCCCGCCGGCCCGGGTCGAAGTGGCCGCCGACGGGCCCGGCGGCCTTCCGGCGGGGTATGGGCCCGCGCACGCTCAGTCCAGTGACAGGGCGTCACCGACGTTCAGGCGCCCGGGAGTCGCGATCTCGGCGAGGGCGTCGAGGCGGTTGTCGTGTGCCTGGGCGAGGGCCTTGAGGATCTCGGGTGCGTGCGGGAGGCCGGGCTGGGCGGCGGTGGTCATCGCGCACCGCTCGCTGGACCGGGCGAAGGCCAGCCGGGCGCCGCCGCGGGCGCTGCCGCGGGCCTCCCGCCCGAACCAGGTGTCCTCGACGAACGGCGGGGTGCCGGGCGGGGTGCGCAGCAGGATGTTGGGGCGGAACCGGCGCACGTCCACGACGGCGGACGGCGCGGCCTCGCGCACCCAGTCCAGGCTGGCGGTGGTGAGCACGCTGACCGGGAGCTGGTCGAAGTGGGAGACGGCGTCCTCGCGGGCGAGCGCGACGTCCGGGCGCTGGAGGTAGGCGCGCAGGAAGGCGGTGGGGTCGGCCACCGGCCGGCCGAGCGGGTCGAACAGCTCGGGGGCGTCGAGCCGGTGGCCGAGCCGGGAGGAGAGGCGGAGCAGGCCGTCCATCCGGCGGAAGCGCCGGGTGTTCTTGCCGGAGCCGAACCTGCCCGCGCCGTCGCGTACGGCGTAGAGACGGTCGCCGGCCAGGCCGCGCTCGTCCACGTCGACGGAGTCGAGCCGCTCGCCGCCGGTGGACTTCACGGGGTAGCGCCAGAGCTGCTCGATCACTCCGATGATCTCTGCCATGGCGGGAAATCGTAGCGGCGCCCGGCGGGGATGGTCTAGACCAAGTGTCAGCGAGGGGCGGGCCGTCCGGCCCCGCTCACCCCAGCCGGGCGACCGCCCGCACCGGCGCGCCGTCCGCCGCGGCCAGCCGCAGCGGGAACAGCGACACCTCCACCGGCCGCCCGGCCTCCTGGGCCGCGATCAGCGCCCGCAGGTCGGTCAGGTTCTCGGCGATGACGCCGCCACCGGGCGCACCGAGCAGCACCCGGTGCGCGGCCAGGGTGGGCTCCGCGGCGGTCGGCTGGTCGTGTTCGTCGGTCAGGTCGGCCAGCAGCGCGGCCACCGCCGGGTCGCCCGGGCCCGGATCGGGGGTGGGGTCGACGCTGAGCGCGTCCACGCCGACCGTCCGCACCCCGGCCGCGACGATCGCCTCGGCCGCCCCGGTGGTCAGGCCGGGGTGGGCGAAGTACGCGTCGGTGCCCCAGTGCCGGGCCCAGCCGGTCGCCAGCAGCAGGACGGTGCCCTCCGAGACCCGCTCCAGCGCCGGGGCGAGCAGCTCCGGCGTCACCTCCGCACGCGGCTCCAGCCCGCGCAGGTCGGCGACGACCGCCGGCCCGGCGAACCGCTCCAGCGGCAGTCCGTCCAGGGTGGGCCAGGTGACGTCCACGTGGTACGGCGCGTCCACATGGGTGCCGGACTGCGAGCCGAGGTGCAGGGCCAGCACGTTCACCCCGGCGGTGGCGGTGGTGAGGGCGGGCTCCAGGACGACGGCCGGGTCGCCGGGGTAGACCGGCATCGCGGTGGTCACCTGATGGGTGAGGTCGACGAGGGTCGCTGCCATGGCGCCCATCCTCCCAGGGGTGACGGCGGATGGGGCCGTCGCGGGGGCCTCCGTATAGAAAGGGGGTCATGGGAACAGACAAGCGTCAGCCGTGGGTGGTCGGGGTCTCGGGCGCGTCCGGTACGCCGTACGCCGCCTCCGTGATCCGGGCGCTGCTCGCCGCCGGGGAGCCGGTGGACCTGATCGTCAGCCGGGCCGCGCGGCTCACCATCCTCGACGAGACCGGCATCTCCTTCCGCGACGGGCACTGGCGCACCGACCTCGCCGCCTGGCTCGGCATGCCGGAAGGGGACCTCGACGACGTCCGCTACTGGCCGGCCGGCGACTTCGCGGCCGGCCCGTCCAGCGGTTCCTACCCGGCCAGGGGCATGCTCGTGGTGCCGGCGACCACCGGGGCGGTGGCCGGGATCGCGCTGGGCCTGAGCAAGGACCTGCTCCAGCGGGTCGCCAGCGTCACCCTCAAGGAGCGCCGCCCGCTCGTGGTCTGCGTCCGCGAGGCGCCGCTCAACGGGGTGACGCTGAAGCACCTGGTGGAGCTGGACGCGCAGGGCGCCGTCGTGCTCCCCGCTTCGCCCGGTTTCTACGCCGGCGGCTCCACCGTCCGTGAGCTGGTCGACTTCGTGGCCGGACGGGTCCTGGACGCGGTCGGCGTACCGCACGCGCTGTACCGCCGCTGGGAGGGCGAGTTGGGCGCGGCCGCGCGCCACACCGCGCAGCCGGAGTGAGGGGGAGTGGGGAGCCCCCGGGCGGGAGAGTATGTTCTCTGCGATACCCGGGTTGTTCCGCGCATGGCGCCTTTGAATCCGGATAATGATCTGTGGGTCTGGTGAGGTTCGGAAGGACGCGGACGGTATATGGACACGGTGGACAGACAGCTCATCCAGGCGCTGCGGGAGAACGGCCGTGCGTCCTACGCCGAGTTGGGCCGGCTGGTGGGCCTCTCCGGGCCCAGCGTCACGGACCGGATCAACCGCCTGGAGCAGGCCGGCGTCATCACCGGTTACCGGGCGACGGTCAACCCGGCCTCGCTCGGCTTCGGGGTCACGGCGCTGATCGGTCTTCAGCTGACCGACGCGGCCGACCACGAGGACGTGGCGCACCGGCTGAAGGACCTCGGCGAGGTCGAGGACTGCTGGTTCATCGCCGGTGACGACTCGTACATGCTCAAGGTCCGGGTCTCCGACGTGGAGGGGCTGGAATCGGTGGTCAAGCGGATCTCCGGGACGAAAGGCGTGGCCCGAACCCGCACGACCGTCGTACTCTCCACGAAGTGGGAGAACCGGGTGAGCGAACTCCCTCTGGCCGAAGGGGAGTAACACGATGGCACTGGTCGGTCTGGAGGAGCTGCGCGCGGCCCGGCAGCGGATCGCCGGCGTGGCGGTACGGACCCCGTTGGTCCCCGCCCCCTGGGCGGCCGACGGCGAGCGCCGGCTCTGGCTCAAGCCGGAGAACCTCCAGCCGACCGGGGCCTTCAAGACGCGCGGCGCCTACAACCGGCTCGCCGCGCTCACCGCGCAGGAGCGCGCCCGGGGCGTGGTCGCCCAGTCCAGCGGCAACCACGCGCAGGCCGTGGCGTACGCGGCCGGGCTGCTCGGCATCAAGGCCGTGATCGTGATGCCGGACACCTCCCCGGCGGTCAAGGTCGACGCCACCCGCGCGTTCGGCGCCGAGGTGGTCCTGGTCGAGCCGCAGGAGCGCGACACGCTGCCGGCCGAGCTGGCCGAGCGGCACGGCTACGTCTGGGTGCCGCCGTACGACGACCCGTTCATCATCGCGGGCCAGGGCACGGTGGGCCTGGAGATCGCCGAGGACGCCCCCGCGGGGCTGGACACCGTCCTGGTGCCGGTCAGCGGCGGCGGGCTGATCTCCGGGACGGCGGCCGCGCTCAAGCTCACCCGCCCGGGCGTACGGGTGGTCGGCGTCGAGCCCGAGCTGGCCGCCGACGCGCAGGCCAGTCTGCGGGCCGGCGAGCGGCTCTCCTGGCCGGTCGCCGACACCTACCGGACCATCGCGGACGGGCTGCGCACCCCCTCGGTCGGCGAGCTGCCCTTCGAGCACCTCACCGCCTACGTGGACGACATCGTCACCGTCACCGAGGACGAGATCCGCGCCACCGTGGCCCTGCTGGCCCGCCGCGGCCGGCTGGTCGCCGAGCCCTCGGGAGCGGTCGCCCCGGCCGCCTACTTCCACCGCGCCGCGGAGACCGGCGGCCAGGTGGTGGCCGCCGTGGTGAGCGGCGGCAACATCGAACCGACGCTGCTCGCGGAGCTGCTCGCCCGCTGACGCGCCCCGGGGGGCGGGCCGAGGCCAGCCCGGTGGGGGGCATAGGCGTACGCTCGTTCCGGCAACGATTCGAAGTCGGAGGAGGCGGGGCACCGCATGGACGCAGGGCTCAAGCGCGAGCTGGAGGCGAAGGTCTACGCGGGTGAGCGGCTGACCCGCGAGGACGGGATCGCGCTCTACGAGAGCGACGACCTGGCCTGGCTGGGCGGCCTGGCCCACCACGTGCGGACGCAGAAGAACGGCGACGTCGTCCACTTCAACGTGAACCGCCACCTCAACATGACCAACGTGTGCAACGCGTCCTGCGCCTACTGCTCGTTCCAGCGCAAGCCGGGCGAGAAGGACGCGTACACGATGCGCATCGAGGAGGCCGTCCGCCTCGCCAAGGCGATGGAGGTGGACTCCCTCACCGAGCTGCACATCGTCAACGGCCTGCACCCCACCCTGCCGTGGCGCTACTACCCGCGCTCGCTGCGGGAGCTGAAGGCGGCGCTGCCGAACGTCTCGCTGAAGGCGTTCACGGCCACCGAGATCCACTGGTTCGAGAAGATCAGCGGCCTGCCGGCCGACGAGATCCTGGACGAGCTGATCGACGCCGGCCTGGAGTCGCTGACCGGCGGCGGCGCCGAGATCTTCGACTGGGAGGTCCGCCAGCACATCGTCGACCACGACACCCACTGGGAGGACTGGTCGCGGATCCACCGCCTGGCGCACTCCAAGGGCCTCAAGACGCCGTCGACGATGCTCTACGGCCACATCGAGGAGCCGCGCCACCGCGTCGACCACGTGCTCCGGCTGCGCGAGCTCCAGGACGAGACCGGCGGCTTCCAGGTCTTCATCCCGCTGCGCTACCAGCACGACTTCCACGACTCCAAGGACGGCGTCGTGCGCAACAAGCTGATGGCCCGCACGGAGATGGCCACCGGCGCGGAGGCGCTGAAGACCTTCGCGGTCTCCCGGCTGCTCTTCGACAACGTCCCGCACGTCAAGGTCTTCTGGGTGATGCACGGCGTCACCACCGCGCAGCTGGCGCTCAGCCACGGCGCGGACGACATGGACGGCTCGGTGGTCGAGTACAAGATCACCCACGACGCGGACAACTTCGGCACCCCGAACAAGCTCGGCCGGGACGACCTGCTGGGCCTGATCCGGGACGCCGGCTTCCGCCCGGTGGAGCGCAACACCCGCTACGAGGTCATCCGCGAGTACGACGGCCCGGACCTGACGCGCCGGGAGACCCCGCAGGCGATGCGCCTCTGACCCGCCGCCGACCAGCGGCTTTCCCCGCCTCCCGGGCCGCCCGCCACGGCCCGGGAAGCGGTCCCCTCCGCCCGGTGCGGAGGAGTCTTCACCGGCCCCGCACAGGCCTCGGGTTTCCCAACGGGCCGTAGGTTTGGCAGGATCGGCCGCATGTCCGGTTCCCATCGCGCCACCACGTACCCGCCGTACGAGCCGGTGCACGACCCGGCGTACCAGCAGGGGTACGAGGTGCCGCAGCAGTCCTACGGGGTCTACGAGCAGCCGTCGTACCCGGATCACGGCACGCCGCAGCCCTACGGGACGGACGGGATCCAGCCGTCCTACGCGTACGGGGACCAGGAGTCCTACGCGTACGGGAACCAGGCGTACGAGCAGCAGGTCCAGCCCGGCCAGGTGTACGGCGAGCGCCAGGCCTACGGGGACGGCCGGGCCTACGACGAGGGCCGGGTCTACGAGGGCTACGGCACCCACGGCGGCTACGACGCCCATGACGCCTACGACCAGCCCTTCCAGTCGTACCCCGCCGAGCCGGTGCAGGAGTACTACCAGGAGCCCGCGCCGGTCCCGGCCCCCGCGCCCGCCCCGGACCCCGGGTTCGCCCCCGGGCCGGTGGTCGCGGCCTCGACCGCGGCGCCCGCGGAGCCGGCCCCGGTCGGCGGTAGGGCGGCCGCCCGCCGCGACCGCCGCAAGCCCAAGAAGAAGCGCACCACCGGCAAGGCCGTGACCGCCGGCACCGCGCTGCTGCTCGCGGCCGCCGCCGGCTGGTACACCGTGGGCCAGGACTCCGCCAAGCCCGGCCTGACCACCGCCGACGGCCCCGGTCCGGAGGGCGTCTCCAGTCCGGACCAGCCGTCCCCGCCCGCCGGTGCGGTCGCCCCCGCCGCCGCCCAGGCCGTCGGCGACCGCCAGACCGAGGCGCCCGCCGCGGCCCGCGGCGAGGCCCGCCCGGACGGTTCGGTGGCCGCGATACCGGGTCTCGGTGCCGCCTTCACGGCCCGGATACCCGCCGAGACCACCCAGGTGGTGCTCGCCTCCGGCCAGGACAAGAACGCCAACAAGAACAACGTCACGCTCTGGACCCGCACCCCCGAGGGCCGCTGGCTGGCCGGCGAGACCTGGCAGGGCCACAACGGCAACAACGGCTGGACCACCGACCACAACGAGGGCGACCTGCGCAGTCCGATAGGCGTCTTCTCGCTCACCGACGCCGGCGGCCGCAAGGCCGACCCGGGCGGCAAGCTCCCGTACGACAAGGACCCGAGCTTCGTGGTCTCCGGGACGGGCTTCTTCGGTGACCAGCTGGCGGGCTCCTTCGACTACGTGATCGCGATCAACTACAACCGCGTCCCCGGCAACTCGCCGCTCGACACGCGCCGTCCCATGGGGTCGAAGAAGGGCGGCGGCATATGGATCCACGTCGACCACGACGGCCCCACCCACGGCTGCGTCTCCATCCCCGAGGACAAGATGGCCCAGCTGATCCGCACCCTCGATCCGGCCGCCCACCCGGTCATCGTGATGGGCGACGCGGCCTCGCTCGCCGCCTGATCGTCGTGTCCGCCGTGGTGGTGGGCCCAGGCGCCGCAACGGCCCTTGTCGGTCTCCTACAGCTTCCGGACGCGGATCCTGTAGCCGGTCACGCCCCGCAGACCAGCGGGTAACCGGGTTGAGTGGCTGTATGAGCGGTTCGCGCATTGTGGCACTCGGCCACTACCAGCCCCCGAAGGTCCTCACCAACGACGACCTGGCGGTGCTGGTCGACACCGACGACGAGTGGATCCGCAGTCGGGTGGGGATCCGGACCCGCCACATCGCCGAGGGCGAGACCCTGGTGGACCTCGCCACCGAGGCCGCCCAGAAGGCGCTGGCACGGAGCGGCCGGACGGCGGCCGACATCGACCTGGTCGTGGTCGCCACCTGCACCGCGATCGAGCGCAGCCCCAACACGGCCGCGGCCGTCGCCGCGCGCCTCGGTGTGAAGGCGCCCGCCGCCTACGACATCAACACGGTCTGCTCCGGCTTCTCGTACGCGCTGGCCACCGCGGACCACGCGATCCGGGCCGGTGCGGCCCGGACCGCCCTGGTGATCGGCGCCGAGCGGATGTCGGACACCCTCGACTGGACCGACCGGACCACCTGTGTGATCTTCGGCGACGGCGCCGGCGCCGCGGTGGTGGAGGCCCAGGAGGACGGCGCCGAGCCGGGCATCGGACCGGTGGTCTGGGGTTCGGAGCCGGAGAAGAGCGACGCCGTGGTGATCACCGGCTGGGATCCGGTGATCAGCCAGCAGGGCCAGTCGGTGTTCCGCTGGGCCACCACCCAGATCGCGCCGCTCGCCCGCCAGGCCTGCGAGAAGGCCGGGATCGACCCGTCGGAGCTCAAGGGCTTCGTGCCGCACCAGGCCAACCTGCGGATCATCGACGCGATCGCACGCAAGCTGGGCGCCCCCGATGCGGTGGTCGCCCGGGACGTCGTGGAGTCCGGCAACACCTCGGCCGCGTCCATCCCGCTGGCCTTCTCCAAGCTGGTCGAGCGCGGCGAGCTGTCGCCGGGCGACCCGGTGCTGCTGTTCGGCTTCGGCGGTGGCCTGGCGTACGCCGGGCAGGTCGTCCGCTGCCCCTGAGCGACCTGAGCGACCTGAGCGACCTGAGCGGCCTGCGGGGCCCTGAGCGGGCCCTCGGTCCCGGCCGGGCCCCCGAGGCCCCGAGCGGGCCCTCAGTGGCTCCTGGGCCGGTCCTGGCGGCCGCCTGAGCGCCGCCCGGCGCCCGGGCGGCCCGGAAAACACGATGCCGGTGGGCGGGCACCCTTGCGGGGGTGCCCGCCCACCGGCATGTCTGGCGCGCTACGGACCGCCGGCGGACCTCCCCCGAGGACACGGCCGCCGTCCGTCGTTCCCCGGACAGGAGGCCGGGGTGCGCGCGGAGCGGATGGGTGGGTTGGCGGATCGGTCTACTTGGGCGGCTTCTTGCCGGTGACACCCAGGTACACCAGGGGAGCGAGGTTGGGCTTCAGGTCCTTGACCTTGACGCCCCAGGAGGTGAAGGCCTTCTGGTGCTCGGCCGCCGAGGCGAGCAGCGAGACCAGAGAGCCGGCGACGGCGGCCGGGTCGAGCGACTTGTCGGCCTGGCCCTTCGCCTGTAGTTCCTTGACGGCTTCCGTGAGCGGCTTGGCGACCGCGTTGAGGACCGTCATGCGGATCTTGAAGAACCGCTTGTCCCCTTCGGCGGCACCGAGCGTGACCACTCGGAGAATGGCGTCGTTCTTGCGCCAGAAGGCGAGGAATCCGTCGACCAGTTCTTCCGAAGTGGTCGTGCCGGACTTCCCTGCCCAGGACTTTCCGGCCACCAGCTCTTTGAGGCTGTCGGAGTCCTTGGCCATTTCCTCGGCGATTTCGAGGACAGCGCCCTCGACATCCGGGAAGTACTGATAGAAGGTCGCGGGGGAGGTACCCGCCATACGGGCGACGTCGATGACCTTGACGTCCCGATAGGGCGACGTGCTGAGCATCTCGCGGAGGCAGTCGAGCAGCTTCTGCCGCGTCTCCTGTCCGCGTCGCCCGGCGACGCGACCGTCGACGGTGCGAACTTGTCCTGTCATGCCGTCAGCTTACCGTGGCTCGATCTTGGCGCGATTCGGTGATGTGACAATTACTCCGCCCGGGGGTTTGGTATAGGGGTGTGAACCAGTACGGACGGATATTCACCGTGTTCCGGTCAAGCCCCCCCGTGTGCTTTTGACCTCACAGCGTGACGCCCCCTCCGCTGAGGGGTTATCGGGTGACAGAGCGTGACGAAGGCGGGCGGGGTTCGGGCCGGGGTGCGGAGGGGGCCGGGAGAGGTCGCGCGCAAGCGGCCGCCGGAGCTGACGTCAGAATCCGGCCGTTCCTGCGGCACTGGCCGGACGGTGACCGCCGCCCGCCCCCGGCGGGGCTCTGGGCGGGGGAGGTTGGAGATGGGCAGGGCGGCATTGGAGAATCGGGTCCGGCACCCCGCGGCGGGTGCGGAAAACGGGGAGGTGGCAGCGGAGTGGACCAGCTGACGGCGCACGATCCGAGGCGGATCGGGCCCTTCGAGGTGCTGGGGCGGCTCGGGGCGGGCGGGATGGGCCTGGTCTACCTGGCGCGCTCCGCCTCCGGCCGGCGAGTGGCCATCAAGACCGTCCGGGGGGAGCTGGCCGAGGACGAGCTGTTCCGGGTCCGCTTCGCCCGGGAGATCGCGGCCGCCAAGACGGTCGGCGGGTTCTACACCGCGGCCGTGGTGGACGCGGACGCCGACGCCAGGGTCCCCTGGCTGGCCACCGCGTACGTCCCGGCGCCGTCCCTGGAGGACCTGGTCACCGAGTGCGGGCCGCTGCCGGCGGGGGCGGTGCGCTGGCTGGTGGCGGGCATCGCCGAGGCGCTGCAGTCGATCCACGCCGCCGGGCTGGTGCACCGTGACCTCAAGCCCTCCAACGTGCTGGTGGTCGAGGACGGCCCGCGGGTGATCGACTTCGGCATCGCCGCCGGGGTCTCCAGCACCCGGCTCACGATGACCAACGTCGCGGTCGGCACCCCGGCGTACATGTCGCCCGAGCAGGCCCGCGACAGCCGCAGCGTCTCCGGCGCCAGCGACGTCTTCTCGCTCGGCTCGCTGCTGGTCTTCTGCGCCACCGGCCACCCGCCGTACCGGGGCGCCAACCCGGTCGAGACGGTGTTCCAGCTGCTGCGCGACCAGCCCGACCTCTCCGGCCTCCCGGCCGAGCTGGTGGACCTGGTCCGCGCCTGCATGCGGCCGTCCCCCGAGCACCGGCCGACCCCGGCACAGATCCAGGCCGAGTTGGCCCCGCACCTCTTCTCCCGGGACGACGCGTCCGGCGAGGCGGGGGACTGGCTGCCGCCCAACGCGCTGGAGTTGATCGAGCGCAAGCGCGGCCGCCGTCAGCCCCTGCCGGCTCCGGCGCCGGTCGCCCCCGCGCCGGTCACCCCTGCACCGGTCGCCCCCGCGCCCCCGCAGCCGGTGGCGCAGCAGCAGCAGCCGGTGCCGCTGCAGCGTCCCGTCCGGGACGACCCGCGCACCCGGCACCCGGTCGGCCACCACGCCCCGCACACCGGGCCGGTGCACGCCAACCCGGCGCTCCCGGGTCCGGACACCGAGGCCGCCACCGAGAAGCTCGCCGCCCCGCGCCGCCACCGCGCCCCCGTCGCCGGGGAGAGCGGCTCCGAGGTGCGGCTGCCGGGCGCCTCGGTGCGGATAGGCCCGGGCCCGCGGGCCGAGCAGGCCGGGCCGGGCACCGCGCCCGCCGAGACCGACTGGGTCCGCCGGGCCACCCCGCCGCCGGTGCGGGCCGCCCGCTGGCGCCCCTGGCGGTTCCGGATGTCCAACGACGTCTGGGGCACCCCGGTGGTCGCCGACGGCACCCTGTTCGTCTCCAGCTTCGAGGTGCACGCCCTCGACATCGCCTCGGGCCAGCGCCGCTACAAGACCCGGGACGTCGCCTGGGCGCTCGCCGTCGACGCCGGCCGGGTGCACGCCGCCGACGGCCCGCACCTCTACACGGTGGACGTCGCGGACGGCACCGAGCGCTGGCGCAGCTCGCTGGACGGCTGGGTCTACTCGCTGGACGCCGCCGACGGCGTGCTCTGCTGCGGCGTCCGGGGCGGCGGGGTGCAGCTGCGCTCGGCGGCCGGCGGCGCGGAGCTGTGGCGCGCCGACGACGCCCAGCAGGACTACGAGAACCCGCAGTCCGGCCCGTCCCTGGTCGGCGGCGCCGCCTACTACTACGGCGGCGGGCGGCTGCGCTGCGTCGACCCGCGCGGTGCGGGCCTGCGCTGGTCGTTCCCGGTCGGCGAGGACGTGCCGTCCCGCCCGGTCGAGCGCGCCGGAGTGCTGTACGTGACGGCCGGTACCCGGGTGTACGCGCTGGACGCCGCGAGCGGCGCGGAGCGCTGGCGCTTCGACGCGCCCGTGGTGCTCTTCACCCCGCCCGCGCTGGACGCGGACGCGGTGTACGTCGTCGACTACCTCGGCAACGTGTACGCGCTGGACGCGGCCACCGGCCGGGACCGCTGGCGCGGCGTCACCGGCAGCCGGCAGGGGGCCGAGCCGGTGGTGGTCAGCGACGGCATGGTGCTGGTCGGCAGCGGCGAGGTGCTGTACGCCTTCGAGTCGGCCGGCGGCCGGGAGCGCTGGCGGTACACCGCGCGCGGCGAGATCGTCGGCTCCCCGGCCGTCGCGGACGGCCTGGTCCACCTGGGCAGCCGGGACCAGTCGCTGCACACCCTGGACCTGGCGAGCGGTCAGCTGCGCTGGGAGCTCGGCACCAAGGGCGAGCTCACCGGCTCGCCGGTGGCGGTCGGCGGGAAGGTCTTCGTCGGCAGCAAGGACCGCTGCGTCTACGCGCTGGACGCCTACTACGGCACGGCGGTGCCCTCGCACTGACGGCGGTGCCCTCGCGCCGGCGGGGGTGCGGCCGCCGCGGGGCGGCAGGACGGGAGTGCGGCAGGGGCGGGGCCGACCGACGGC
>NZ_JBHJUK010000119.1:0-5928 GCF_042266225.1 Kitasatospora sp. NPDC056181 | reverse complement strand
CGGGCGGGGGGGCCCCCGGGGGGGGGGGGGGGGGGGCCGGGGGGGGGGGGCGGGGGGGGGGGGGGGGGGGGGGGGCCCCCCCCGCCGCCCCCGCCCCCCCCGCGTCCGCCGCTACTTCTTGCGGGCCTCCGGGTGGCGGCTGCACCAGCCCTCCCACGCCGAGGCCACCATCTCCTCGACGCCGTGACGGGCGGTCCAGCCCAGCTCCTGGCGGATCAGCTCGGCGGAGGCCACCACCCGGGCGGGGTCGCCGGCGCGGCGCGGGGTGACCTCGCCGGTGGCGTCGTAGCCGGTCACCTTGCCGATCACGTCCAGCATCTCCTTGACGCTGACGCCCTCGCCGCGGCCGATGTTGAGGATCAGCGCCGTCTCGCCGGCCGGGTCGGCCGCCAGACGCTTGGCGGCCGCCACGTGGGCCGAGGCGATGTCGGAGACGTGGATGAAGTCGCGCACGCAGGTGCCGTCGGGGGTCGGGTAGTCGGCGCCGAAGATCCGCGGGGCCTGACCGGCGGTGAGCCGCTCGAAGACCATCGGGATCAGGTTGAACACGCCCGCGTCCGACAGCTCCGGCGAGGCCGCGCCGGCCACGTTGAAGTAGCGCAGCGAGACGGTGGAGATGCCGTGGGCCTTGCCGACGGCCGAGACCAGCCACTCGCCGGCCAGCTTGGTCTCGCCGTACGGGCTCATCGGCGCGCACGGGGTGGACTCGGTGACCAGGTCGACGTCCGGCATGCCGTAGACGGCGGCGGAGGAGGAGAACAGGAAGCGCTTCACGCCGCCCTCGGCGGCCGCCTCCAGCACGGTCTGCAGACCGATCATGTTCTCGCGGTAGTAGAAGAAGGGCTGCTCGACCGACTCGCCGACCTGCTTCTTCGCCGCGAAGTGCAGGATGCCCTCGACGGCGTGCTCGCGGATCGCCTCGTCCAGGACGGCCCGGTCCAGCGTGGACCCCTCGATCAGGGCCACCCCCTGCGGCAGCCGGGTGCGGTCGCCGGTGCTGAAGTCGTCCAGGACGGCCACCCGCTCGCCCGCGTCGAGGAGCTGCTGCACCACGTGCCCGCCGATGTATCCGGCACCGCCGGTGATCAACCAAGTCATGGCCCGCATCCTAGGCGGTCCGGCTTTCCGGCCGGTGCCGGGCGAGTCGGCGGGGGTCCGACGCCTCTCCCCGGCCGGTCAGGCTTTCCGGCAGGGGCGGGCGAGTCGGCGCGATGATTCGGACATAACGGTGAAATGCTGACAAAGATCTCTGTCCGGTGAGGGAATCGGAGGCAGCCAGGTGAACCGCAAGAAGGAGCACACCCGCCCGCTCCCGGCCGGACCCCGCCCCACCGGCCCCAAGGCGTTCGGCGGCCGGCCGGTCGTGCCCGGGGCGCTCGCCGCCGTGGCCGCGCTGGTGGTGGTGGCCGGTTGCAGCAGCGGCTCCTCCTCCCCGGCGTCCGCGACCTCGTCGTCCGCTTCCGCGTCCGCCCAGCCGGCCGGCGGCATCCAGCTCCAGGACTCGTACCAGAAGGTGATCGCCGACGTGCTGCCCTCGGTGGTGCAGATCACCACCGCCAGCGGGCTCGGCTCGGGGATCGTCTACGACAACAAGGGCGACATCGTCACCAACGCCCACGTGGTCGGCACCGCCACCACCTTCGCCGTCACGCTGGCCAACAGCACCAAGCCGTTGGACGCGACCCTGGTCGCCAGCTACCCGGACTCCGACCTCGCGGTGATCAGACTGACCAGCCCGCCGGGCGGCCTGAAACCGGCCGTCTTCGGGGACTCCGGCAAGGTCCGGCTGGGCCAGATCACGCTGGCCATGGGCAGTCCGCTCGGGCTCACCGGCAGCGTCACCGACGGCATCGTCTCGGCCACCGGCCGGACCGTCTCCGAGCCCAACAGCGCCGGCTCGCCGGGCGCCACCATCGGCAACATGGTGCAGACCTCGGCCGCGATCAACCCCGGCAACAGCGGCGGCGCGCTGGTCAACCTGAACAGTCAGGTGATCGGCATCAACACGCTCGCCGCCACCGAGCCCGAGACCAACGGTGCGGCCGCGCCCGGCATCGGCTTCGCCATCCCGGCGTCCACCGTCACCGGCATCGCGGACCAGCTGATCAAGGACGGGAAGGTCACCAACTCCGGCCGGGCCGCGCTCGGCATCACCGCCCGGACCTACTTCGACCAGGACTTCCGCCCGGCGGGCGCGGTGGTGGTGGCGGTCTCCGCGGGCGGCCCGGCGGACTCGGCGGGGATCCAGGTCGGCGACGTGATCACCAAGGTCGGCGACACCCCGATCGAGGACCTGAACTCGCTCACCACCGCGCTGGCCTCGCTCACCCCGGGCACCAGGACGACCGTCACCTACACCCGGGACGGCCAGAGCAGGACCGCCGAGGTCACCCTCGGCACCCTGCAAACCCCCTAGACCACCGGCGCCGGCCGCCCGCACACCGCGCAAGGGTTCGCGGGCGGCCGGCGTACGGGGCGCGGCCGGGACCTCGTCAACTGCCTCGACGAAGTCCCGGCCGGTTGCCGTTGCGGGGGTGCTGCCGGCTGCCGCCGGCCGCGGCAGGGCGCCTCCGGCGGGCCGGAGCCGTCGGCCGGGCGGGTGCCGGGTGGTCAGCGGCGGGCGACGCGGGTGCGCCAGGGGAGCTCGATGGTGACGGTCGTCGGGCCGCCGTGCGGGCTCTCCACCAGGAAGACCCCGTCCACCGCCCGGATCCGCTCGGCCAGCCCGCCCAGGCCGCTGCCCGGGTAGGGGGCCGCGCCGCCCTTGCCGTCGTCCTTGACCAGCACCATCAGCTGGTCGCCGGCGCGCCAGACGTCCACCGTCGCGGAGGTGGCGCCGGAGTGCTTGGAGACGTTGGTGAGCAGCTCGCTCACGGTGAAGTAGGCGATGCCCTCGACCGCCGAGTCGGGGCGCTCCACCGTGCCGTCCGCGGCCTTCAGTGCGACGTTCACCTTGACCCCGCCCGGCACGGTGCAGCGGGCGGCCACCGCGGAGAGCGCCGCGTCCAGACCGCGGTCGGTGAGCACCGCCGGGTGGATGCCGCGGGCCAGGTCGCGCAGCTCCTGGAGGGCGAGCTTCACCTCGCCGTGCGCGTTGTCGACCATCCTGGCGGCGGCGGCCACGTCGTCCGGCGTCTCGGTCTCCCGCAGCCGCTCCTTGGCCAGGCCGAGGTCCATCGCCAGCGCCACCAGCCGGGCCTGGGCACCGTCGTGCAGGTCGCGCTCGATCCGGCGCAGGTCGGCGGCGGCGGTGTCGACCACCGTGCCGCGGTCCTCCTCCAGCTCGCGCACCCGCTCGGACAGCGCGCCGGGGGAGAGCAGGGTCTCCACCAGCATCCGGTCGACCGCGGACTCGGCGCGCACCACCCAGGGCAGCGCCGGCCAGCCGATGATCACGCAGATCAGGGTCACGGCGAAGCTCAGCAGGCCCCAGGGCATCAGCAGCACGTAGTAGAGGACCGAACGCCAGCTCAGTGCGTCCGTGAGGTGGGCGATCGCGTAGCCGGTGATCCCCGGGCGGGGCCGGCGCACCGGCTCCGGGTCGCGCAGTTCGGAGCCGTGCACCGACCGGGCCCGGCGGCGGGCGAAGCCGCCCATGGCGCGGGTGCCGGCCAGCCCGGCGGCCAGCAGCGGCAGGCCGATCACGGTCACGGAGAGCGCGAGGCCGACGGAGAGCGTCACGACGGTGAAGACGAACCCCGCGATGCCCAGCGGCAGGTTGAGCATCAGCTGCCCCGCCTGCCGCCACATCCGCGCGCCGTACAGCGGGGCGCGCTCCATCCGGGCGTCCTGCTCCTTGAGGGCGTCCGCGGCGCGGCGGTGCAGTGGTTTCATCCGGATCTACCGTCCCTGTCGGTCGAGCTGATGATCCAAGCTTCCCCGGTGAGGGGCCGCCGGGGCCATGGGGGTGATACGTCTCCCCGGGCGGGGGTTATCCCCACCCCCGCCGTCACGCCCCTGCCCCCGCGCCGGGGCGTGACGGCGGGGGGCGGCCGGGGCGCCCCGGTGTCCGCGGGTTGTCCACCGGTCGTCTTGCGGATCGGGCGGGGTGCGGCGCTCCACGGCCGTGCACTTAGACTCACGCATTGGCGATGGTTATGACCGTGTAAAGAAACGTCGTAGAACTGGCTTAGTGGGGTGGTTCTCACGGCCGATGTGGAGGCGAGTGGCATGGAGGGGCAGCAGGCGGCTGCCGTCGCTGCCGACCCGGCGGTCGGCAGCGGCTACTTCGACGCGTACGCCGCGATGGGCCTGCTCGCCGTCGTCGGCGTGCTCTTCGTCGCCGTGGCGTTCACCGCCAACCGGCTGCTGCGGCCGGTGGTGTACTCGCCGGAGAAACTCCTCGCCTACGAGTGCGGCGTGGACCCGGTGGGCGAGGACTGGGCGCACACCCAGATCCGCTACTACGTCTACGCCTTCCTGTACGTGATCTTCGCGGTCGACGCGATCTACCTGTTCCCGTGGGCGACCGTGTTCGCCTCCGCCGGGTACGGCGCCGGAACGCTGGTCGAGATGTTCGTCTTCATCGGCTTCCTCGCGGTCGGACTGCTCTACGCCTGGAAGAAGGGCGTTCTGGAATGGACGTGACGCACAACCACGCGCACGCGCACGGTGCCTCCGGCGGTCCGGTCCCGCTCGGCCTGCCGGACCCGGCGCAGCCCGGAGCCGGAGCCGTCGAGCGGCGCGGCATCGGCCCGCTGGCCCGGCTCGCGCCGGACCCGGTCAAGGTGGTCCTCAACTGGGGCCGCCGCTACAGCCTCTGGTGCTTCAACTTCGGCCTGGCCTGCTGTGCGATCGAGTTCATCGCCGCGTCCATGGCCAAGCACGACTTCATCCGGATGGGTGTCATCCCGTTCGCGCCGGGCCCCCGCCAGGCCGATCTGATGATCGTTTCGGGGACGGTGACCGACAAGATGGCGCCCGCCGTGAAGCGCCTCTACGAGCAGATGCCCGAGCCGAAGTACGTCATCTCCTTCGGCGCCTGCTCCAACTCCGGCGGCCCGTACTGGGACTCCTACTCGGTCACCAAGGGCGTCGACCAGATCATCCCGGTCGACGTCTACGTGCCCGGCTGCCCGCCGCGGCCCGAGGCGCTGCTCCAGGGCATCCTCAAGCTCCAGGAGAAGATCGCCGCCGAGTCGCTCCCGGGCCGGTACGCCGCGCCCGCGTCCGCGCTGCGCCGCCCGCTGGTGGCCGGTCCCGCTGTCGAGGGAGGGGCCTCGTGACCACGGCCGAGCAGTATGCGGCGTCGGTCGGCGAGTGGGCCACCGGCGCCGAGGCGTACGGGCTGGTCACCGTCGACGTGCCCGCCGAGCACTGGATCGAGGCGCTGACCGCGGCCCGGGACGTGCTCGGCCTCTCCTTCTTCGACTGGCTGAGCGCCGTCGACGAGCTGGCCGAGGGCTTCTCGGTGGCCGCCCACCTGGCCTCCGCCGACGCCCCGGGCGTGCGCCACCTGGTGGTGCGCACCCGCGTGCCGCGGGACAGCGCCGCGCTGCCGACCGCCGTCGCCGTGTACGCCGGCGCCGCGTGGCACGAGCGCGAGACGCACGAGATGTTCGGCATCGACTTCCCCGGGCACCCCTACCTGGCCACCCTGCTGCTGCCGGACGGCTTTGAGGGCCACCCGCTGCGCAAGGAGTTCGTGCTCGCCGCCCGGGTCGCCAAGGCCTGGCCGGGTGCCAAGGAGCCGGGCGAGTCCGACCACGGCGACGGGCCGGCGCGGCGCAAGATGCAGCCGGCCGGTGTGCCGGACCCGAACGAGTGGGGGCCGCTCAAGGGCACCCTGCCACCGGTCGCCGAGCGGCCCGCGCGCGGTGCGCGGGCGGCGGGCGCGGCGCGGACGCCCCGGGCGGCCGCGGGTGCCGGCGCTGCGGCCGGGGCTGCGGCCGAGGGCGGGCCCGCGGTGCGGGCGGACCGGCCGCGGCG
>NZ_JBHJUK010000118.1:0-28722 GCF_042266225.1 Kitasatospora sp. NPDC056181 | reverse complement strand
CGTCGATCCACACCCCGGATCGACGAGACCGGCCGACGGCGGGGCCGCCTCACCCCGCATCCCCCGGCGGGTTCACTCGTTGGCCCCTACGTGTACAGCTACGACGTCTCCGCCTCCCACCGCCGGTCCACCACCGTCCCCCGTGCGATCCCGGGCATGCGCCCGTCGTACGACGCGGAGCACCCCCACTCGACGACGCCGATCTACGACGAGCTGTACTCCGAGTACCGGCGGCTGTTCCGGGCGCTGCCGGGCGACCGCTCCGGCGAGGAGAACCTGAGGTTCACCGGCTTCGCCGTTCGGGACAACGGCTACCCCTCGCTCGGCGAACCCCGGCCGTTCCCGCCGCAGCACCAGGCGTTCCAGACGTACGCGGGACAGGCCCTCGGCATCCCCCAGTTCATGCCGAACCAGCAGACCGGCCCGGGCCACACCGGCCACGGAACCCATGGCAGCCAGGGCACCCACAGCAGCCACAGCAGCCACAGCAGCCATGGTGTCCAGAGCACCCACGCCGGCCACGCCTCCCACAACAGCGCCTCGCACACGCCCGCCAACGACGCCGGCTCCGGTTCCGGTTCCGGCTCCGTCGGCGAGAGCGCCGGCCACGGCCACCTGGCCGGACCGTCCTCCCACTCCGGCCACCCCGCCCAGGCAGGCGACGCAACCTCCGGCGCCCTCGGAACCCCGGGCGGCCACGGTGCCCAGGGCGGCCAGGGCACCCGAAGCACCCAGGGTGGCCAACCGGCCCAGCCCGCCGCCCAGTTCACCAACGGCCAGGGCTGGGTGGCCGCCGGCTACCTCGGGCCGGTCCCGCACCCGATGCCCGCCACCGCCCCCGCCCCGGTGACGGGCACCGGCACCGGCCCCACCGCCGGCCCGGCCACCGGCGGCCGCCACCGCAACCTGCTCTCCCTCCCCCCGGGCCGCAGCAGCGACCAGCACTGAGCAACAGAGCCGCGGCACCCTCTGCCCGGCCCTGTGCCCTTGCCCTGTGGCCCTGCCCTGTGCCCGGCCCAGTGCACGGACCCCACCCGACAACACCCACCCACCAGCCCCGCACATGCGGAGAGGGCCCCGCCACCCGTGGTGGCAGGGCCCTCTCCGCGTCACGTGCGCGCCCGCACGTCCGACTGCTTGCCGTTACTTCCTCTTGCGCTTCTCCCGCACCCGCACCGAGATCGAGATCGGCGTGCCGACGAAGCCGAACTCCTCACGGAGCCGACGCTCGACGAAGCGGCGGTAGCCGGCCTCCAGGAAGCCCGAGGCGAACAGCACGAAACGCGGCGGCCGGGTGCCCGCCTGGGTGCCGAACAGGATGCGCGGCTGCTTGCCGCCGCGGATCGGGTGCGGGTGGGCGGCGACGAGCTCGCCGAGGAAGGCGTTCAGCCGGGCGGTCGGGATGCGGGTCTCCCAGCCGGCCAGTGCGGTCTCGATCGCCGGGACGAGCTTCTCCATGTGCCGGCCGGTGAGGGCCGACACGTTGACCCGCGGGGCCCACTGCACCTGGACGAGGTCGCGCTCGATCTCGCGCTCCAGGTAGTAGCGGCGCTCCTCGTCCAGCTGGTCCCACTTGTTGTAGGCGACCACGACGGCGCGGCCGGCCTCGACCGCCATCGAGATGATCCGGGTGTCCTGCTCGGCCAGGGTCTCGCTGGCGTCGATCAGGACGACCGCGACCTCGGCCTTCTCCAGCGCGGAGGAGGTGCGCAGCGAGGCGTAGAAGTCGGCGCCGGCGGTCAGGTGGACCCGGCGGCGGATACCGGCGGTGTCCACGAACTTCCAGGTCTTGCCGCCGAGTTCGATCATCTCGTCGACCGGGTCGCGGGTGGTGCCGGCCAGCTCGTTGACGACCACCCGCTCCTCGCCGGCGACCTTGTTGAGCAGGCTGGACTTGCCGACGTTCGGGCGGCCGATCAGCGCGACGCGGCGGGGGCCGCCGGGGGCGGCGTCGCCGAAGGTCTGCGGCGGGGCCTCGGGGAGGGCGGCCATCACGGCGTCGAGCAGGTCACCGGAGCCGCGGCCGTGCAGGGCCGAGACGGGGTACGGCTCGCCGAGGCCGAGGGACCAGAGGTAGGCGGCCTCGGCCTCGGTGGACGGGCCGTCGACCTTGTTGGCGCAGAGCACGGTCGGCTTGCCGGCCCGGCGGATGATCTTGATCAGGGCCTCGTCGGTGTCCGTGGCGCCCACCTTGGCGTCGACCACGAACAGCACCGCGTCGGCGGTCTCGATGCCCAGCTCGGCCTGGGCGGCCACCATGGCGTCGATGCCGAGGACGTCGATCTCCCAGCCGCCGGTGTCGACCACCTTGAAGCGGCGGCCGTTCCAGGCGGCCTCGTAGCTGACGCGGTCGCGGGTGACGCCCGGCTTGTCCTCGACGACGGCCTCACGGCGGCCGATGATGCGGTTGACCAGGGTGGACTTGCCGACGTTCGGGCGGCCGACGACGGCCAGCACCGGCAGCGGCGCGTGGCTGCCGTCGCCGAGGCCGTCGATGTCCTCGGGGTCGAACCCCTCCTCGGCGGCGAGCGCCATGAACTCGGCGTACTCGGAGGCGTCCAGCTCACCGTGTCCGGTGGCGGAGTGCTCTGCGGTCATGTTCGTGTTTTCCGTTTCCCGGCCCGGCCCTTCCCAGGGGCGCGCCGTGCGTACCTGCCCCACCGGGGCAGCGCGAGTGGTTCCGGGATGCCGCCACGGCACCCGGTTCGTTCGGTGGTCAAGCAACGATCGGGCCGGGTGGGCCCGATCGGACAACGACGGCGGCCGGTCAGACCGCCGAGAGCTCCGCCCGCTCCTCCACCAGCGCGGTGATCGTGCCGATCACCTGCTCCAGGGTGAGCTCGCTGGTGTCGACCAGCACCGCGTCCGCGGCCTGGGTGAGCGGGGCGGTCTTGCGCGAGGAGTCGGCCGCGTCCCGGCGGGCCAGATCGGCGGCCATCGCGGTGATGGTCGCCTCGTCGACCCCCTTGGCACGCAGCTCGGCCGCCCGGCGCTCGGCGCGGGCCGCTTCGGAGGCGGTCAGGAAGATCTTGACGGTGGCGTCCGGGAACACCACGCTGCCCATGTCCCGGCCCTCGGCGACGATGCCGCGCTCGGCGACCTCGGCGCAGCCGCGCTGCAACTCCACCAGTCGGGAGCGCACCGCGGGCACCGCGGAGACGGCGCTGACCTGCGCGGTCACCTCGGGACCGCGGATCGGACCGGACACGTCCTGTCCGTCGACGGTGATGGTCGGGCCGTCCGCGTCGGTGCCGGAGACGATCACCGGCTTGCCGCAGGCCACGGCCACGGCCTCGGGGTCGTCGACGTCGACGTCGTTGGCCAGCATCCACCAGGTCATCGCCCGGTACATCGCACCGGTGTCCAGGAAGCTGAGCCCGAGCCGGGCGGCGACCGCACGGGAGACGGTCGACTTGCCGGAGCCGGAGGGTCCGTCGATGGCGACGACGACCGGGGCGTACGCTCGGTCGGCAGTGTCCACGGGGCGAACCTCTCTCTGAATCCTGGGCCCGGCACCTGCGCGGTGTGAATCGGCGCAGCGCGAAAACCGGGGAATGTCTCCCTCAAGGTTAATGGACCGCCGCCAGACCCCGACCCGCCCGCCCTCCGGGGCCGCTCCGACCCCGGCCCGCCTGCCTTCCGGGACCGCTCAGGACCCCGACCCGCCCGCCTTCCGGGGCCGCTCCGACCCCGACCCGCCCACCCTCCGGGACCGCTCAGACCCCGGAGGACGGCCCTGGCCCGCTTCCTCACCCGGTGCGGATCGCCGCCAGCGCCCCGGCCGCCGCGGCCGTCAGCAGCTCGTCCTGCCGCGGGGTCAGCGGTGTCCCGCCCAGCTGCCGCCGGTGGCCGCTCAGGTACGCCTCCAGCACGGGGGCCGCCGCCGCGGCCGGGCCGCCGATCCCGGTGAGGTACCTCAGTACGGCCGGCAGCTCGTCCGTCGGCCGCGCCGAGGCCAGCTCACCGGCGAGGACCTCGACGGCCGGGCCGGGCTCACCGGTCAACCGCCACCACGCGTGCGCGGCCTCCACGCGGGTCCAGTCCCCGGGGTGGTCGAGCAGCGCGCGGACGGCCTCGGCGTGCCGGCTCGCCAGCGGGCCGAGGTCGGCCAGGTAGCGCAGGTGCGGGCGCCCGGGGCCCGCCTCGACGGCCTCCCCGAGCACCCGCAGTGCGAGCCGATGCTCCCCGGTGATCCGCCAGTGCGCCCACGCGGCGGTCTGCGCGCCGTGCCAGGGCAGGGCGCGCGGGTCGCGGGGGCCGGGGGTCACCGCGGGCACTCCGACGCCTTCGGCCAGCTCGCGCAGGCGCGGGGCGGCCCGGTCCGCGGCCGGACCGACCGCGCCGAGCGCGGCGGCGGCCCGCCTGGCCTCGGCGCTGTCCAGGGCGCCGGTCAGCTCCGGTACGGCCGGGGCCGCGGCGGGCCCCCAGCCGGCCAGCGCCTCCAGGGCGGCCGCCGACACAACGGCGTTCTGCAGGGAGGCGGCGGCCCGGACCACCGGCAGCAGGGTGGCGGCCTCGGCCCCGTACGTGCCGAGCAGCCGACCGAGCGCCACGTTGCAGAGGGCCGTGCGGAAGCGTTCACGGAGGAAGTCCGGTACCCGCCGGTCCCCGAGGTGGGCCAGTGCCAGAGCCTCCCGCCCGCCCTCGTACGGCAGGGAACCGGGCCGCATGCTCACGGCCAGCCGGTCGGCGTACGGGGCCGCGGCCGAGCCCGCCTCCGTGATCAGCCGCAGCGCGCGCTCGCGCACCTGCCAGGAGGGGTGGTCGAGACAGTTGGCGACCAGCGCGTACAGCTCCGCGAGCGGGGCCCGGCGGTCGACCACCGCGCGTTCTGCGATGTCCAGGCTCCACGGGCCGTGGGCACCCGCCGCGGCTCCCGGCAACGCGTCGATCAGGGCGAGGCGCTCAACAGAGTCACCGGCGAGCGCCTCGCCGATCAGCCCGTCGAACCGTGGCGCGCCGAGCTCCGGTCCACCGAGCCGTGGCGCGCCGAGCGCCCGCAGCAACGGCGGGACGAGCCCTCGCACCTTCCGGTCCGCGTCTCCGGCCAGTCGGGCGACCTCGGGCACCACCGGTGCCAGAAGGGCCCGGCCGCCCCGGTCCCAGATCGGCCACCAGTAGGCCGCCGGCCGCTCGGCAAGCTCGGCGAGCAGGCGCAGCGCGTCCCGGCGGGACCGGCCGCTCGGCGCCCGCAGCATCCGGATCAGTACCGGCAGGGCCTCCGGCACCAGGGCGCCGCCCCGCGCCGGATCCCTCAGCTCGGTGCGGAGCCGGGCCCCCGCACGCCGCAGCGCCCATGCGTCCTCCTGCGTCGACGCCGCCACCACTGCATCGCCCGTCCCCATACCGCTCCCCCGTCTGTCACCCGGCCCAGCCCGGCCCAGCCCGGCCCGGCCCGGCACAGTCCGCCGCAGCCCGCGGCCGCGCCGGCCCAACCCGCCTCCACCGAGACGAGACCGGTTCAGTCGAACAGGAGGTCCACCGGAGCCGCCGCGCTCCCCGGTACCGGCCGGCTCAGTCCCGGACGCTCCACCCGCTCGCCCGCAGCGCCGCCGTCAGCGGCTTCACCGCCGCCGGGGCGACCGACAGCTGGACGAAGCCGACCTGCTGGCCGGTCGAGTGCTCGATGTCGACGTCCTCGATGTTGACGCCCGCCGCACCGACCTCCCCGAAGAGGCGGCCCAGCTCGCCCGGCTGGTCACCGAGCACCACGGCCACCGTCTCGTACCGGGTGGGCGGCGCGCCGTGCTTGCCGGGGATGCGGGCCTGGCCGGTGTTGCCGCGGCGCATCACGGCCTCGATCCCGGCCGCGCCGGCCTGGCGTTCGCCCTCCTCGGCGGCCTGGAGCGCGCGCAGTGCGGTGACGGTGTCGCCCAGGTCGGCGGCGACCTCCTCCAGGATGTCGGCGACCGCACCGGCGTTGGCGGAGAGGATGTCCACCCACATGCCGGGGTTGGAGGCCGCGATCCGGGTGACGTCCCGGACACCCTGGCCGGAGAGCCTTATGGCCGTCTCGTCGGCGTTCTCCAGACGGGCGGCGACCAGCGAGGAGACCAGTTGCGGGGCGTGCGAGACCAGCGCGACGGCGCGGTCGTGCGCGGCGGCGTCCATCACGATCGGCATCGCACCGCAGAGGGCGACGAGCTCCAGAACGGCGTTGAGCGTCTCGGTGTCGGTGTCGGCGGTGGGGGTGAGCACCCAGGGCCGGCCCTCGAACAGGTCCGCACGGGCGGCCAGCGGGCCCGAACGCTCGCGCCCGGCCATCGGGTGGCTGCCGATGTAGTGCACGGTGTCGCAGCCCAGTGCGGCCACCTCGGCGCGCGGGCCGTCCTTCACGCTGGCGACGTCGGTGTACCAGCGGGCCAGGCCGCGCCGCTGGCAGTCGGAGAGCACCTTGCCGACGAGCGCGGGCGGTACGGCGATGATCGCCAGGTCCACCGGTCCGTCGGCGGGTTCGGTGGTGCCGGCGCCGAGCGAGGCGGCGGTGCGGGCCGCGTCCGGGTCGCTGTCCTCCAGATGGACGGTCAGCCCGCGACCCGTCAGGGCGAGCGCGGCGGACGTGCCGATGAGTCCGGTACCGACGACGACGGCAGTGCGCATGGCGGGTTGGCTCTCCTCACGGGGCTGGCCTGGACGTGCCCGCCCATCCTCTCGCATCCCCACCACCCCCGTGGCCACCGCCGACACCTCCCGCCCGCCGACCGCAACCGCGCCGCCTCCGTACCCGTCCCCTCTCACACACCACGGACGCGGACGCGGACGCGGACACGGGCACCGCCGCGGACGCGGGCACAGGCACAGGCCCGGACGCGGTCACAGGAACAGCAACAGACACGGGCCCGGACGCACGGGCGAAATCCACGGACGCCCACGCCGAAGCGAGGCAGACTGACCGCGCGGGGGCGGCAGCGCGCGAATCGGCGCGAGCGGCGCGAACGAAGGGGTAGCCGGGTGAACGATCAGCACAGCGCAGGCGGCAGGGAACGCTCCGACGGGCCGGCGGTACCGGCCCACCCGTCGGTGCTCGACTCCGTCGTGGTCTACGCCTCCGGGGCGGTCTGCCGCCGCCGGGCCCGGGTGGCCCTGCCACCGGGCGGGCGACTCCGGCTGACCGGGCTGCCGCAGGTACTCGACGGACGGTCGTTGCGGGCCCGGGTGCTCGACGGCCCGCCCGGCACCGCGGTCACCGAGGCCCGGCTCGAACCGGTCGCCGAACTCCGCACCCCCGCCGAACTACCCGAGCTGCGAGCGCAGTTGGACGAGGCCAGAGAGCACGAGTGTGCCGTCCGGGAGCGGCACCGGCTGGTCCTCACCGCCATCGCCGAGACCACCGCTCTGCGCGCCGTACCACCGCAGCGCCGGCGCGACGAACCTCTGCGCCGGACGCCGGCCGACGCCTGGCTCGAGCTGGCCGAGTTCGTGGACGAGCGCCTCGCCCGGCTCCACGGGCGGGCCGGGGAGCTGACCCGGGAGCTCGAACTCGCCGAGCACGAGACCGAGGTGCTCACCGACCGGCTGGAACGCTCGTCCACCGCCGGGCCGGTCCACCCCGTGGAGACCTCCGCGACCGTCCTGCTCACCCTCACCCCGCCCCACCTCGCCACCGACCCCAGCCCCGACCCCGGCCCGGACCCCAGCGCCGACCCCGACGCCCCCACCTCCCCTGACGCCACCGACGCCAACGCCACCGAGCTCGACATCGAGCTCGAATACGGTGTCCCCGCCGCCCGCTGGGTGCCCGCCTACCGCCTGTCGTACCGGCAGGGCTCGGACACCGGGCAGCTGGTGCTGCGCGCCTCCGTCGCCCAGAGGACCGGCGAGGACTGGACCGGTGTCCGCCTCGCGCTCTCCAGCGCCGACCTGGACCGGCGTACCGACCTGCCGCGGCTGCGCTCGCTGAGGATCGGCCGCAGCCAGCCGGCCCCGCCGC
The DNA here is from genome assembly GCF_042266225.1 of Kitasatospora sp. NPDC056181. Taxonomy (NCBI): domain Bacteria; kingdom Bacillati; phylum Actinomycetota; class Actinomycetes; order Kitasatosporales; family Streptomycetaceae; genus Kitasatospora; species Kitasatospora sp. NPDC056181. Next base: position 20,792 of record NZ_JBHJUK010000118.1, on the reverse strand, counting down.
CCTCGGGCTGGCGCGAGCCCCCGGCGGGCCTCACGGACCTCTTCGCCGGCTACGACGCGGCCGGTCCCCGCCCGGAGCCGCGCCGGCCGGTCCCGCTCCCGGTCGCGGTCGGCGCCGCCCCCGCCGCACCCCTGATGTCCCTCGCCGGCGGCACCCGCGCGGCCGACGAGGCCCCGGACTTCCTCGGCTACGGCGCCCCGCCACCACAGCCCGGTGGCCCGATGCCGGCCCCGCCGATGCCCGCCCCGCCGGGCGCCCCGGCACCCGCCCCGGCCGCGGCACCGGCACCGGCCGCCCGCCGGGCCCGCGCCTCGCGCTCCGCCGCCGCGTCCGCCCGGGGCGCCCAGGCCGGCTACGCCGAGGCCATGGCCGGCGCGGGGACAGGCGCACGGGCCGGAGGAGGAGGCGCAGGAGGTCTCACGGCGGACACGGGCGGGGAGCACCCGTTCGCTCCCCCGGCCCCCGACGCCGCGCTCCTCGACTACCCCGCGCTCGTCCTGGCCGGTCCGGAGGCGCCCGCCGCCCGCCGCGGCACCCTCGGCCCGCCCTCCGCCGGCCGGGCCGGTGAAGCCCCGTCCCCGGCGGCGAGCGCCGCCCGGGCCCTGATCGCCCTTCCGCTCCCCCGCCACGCCGTGCCGCCGCGCGTCTCGGCCGGCTCCTTCGACCACCGCTTCGACGCCGCCGCCCCCGTCGACATCCCCTCCGACGGCACCTGGCACACCGTCACGGTCGGCGAGATCCCGCTCTCCGCCCGCTCCGAGTACGTCACCGTCCCCTCCGTCGAGGAGAAGGTCTACGGCACGCTGGTGCTCGACAACCGGACGGCGCAGGCCGTCCTCGCCGGCCCGGTCGAGGTCACCGTCGACGACGAGTTCCTGCTCACCGCCGCGCTGCCCACGCTCGCGCCGGGCGGCACCCAACGGCTCGGCACCGGCGTCACCGAGGGCATCGAGGTCGCGCGCCGCACCGAGCTGCACGGGTCCACGGCGGGCATGCTGAACAACAGCACCGTGCTCGACCACCGGGTGCACGTGGAGCTGGTGAACCGGCTCGGGCGGGCCGCCACCGTGGAGGTCCGCGAACGCGTGCCGGTCACCTCGGAGGCCGACATCCGGATCGAGGAGCGGGCCGCCTGGCACGCGCCCACCGTCCCGTCCCCGGAGTGCCCGCCCAGCACCCGGCTCTGGCGGGTCGACCTGCCACCGGGCGGCCGGGCCGAACTCGACGGCGGCTACCAGATCAGAATCCCGGCCGGAAAGGCCATCGTCGGCGGAAACCGGAGGAACTGAACGATGAGCAGCGAGACCATCCCCCTCCCGGTCACCGCCGTCACCTGCCTGGAGGACCGCAGCCAGGTCGAGCGCACCGTCACCGTCCACCTCGCCGCTGGCGTCCAGCGCCTGCGGCTCGGCCCGATCACCGCGCTCGCCGTCGACCGCACCCTGCGCGCCGAGACGGGGGATCCCGCCGCCCGTGTCCTGGACGCCCGCATCGTGCGCGTCTGGACCCCGCGCGCCCCGCTGGCCCCCGGCCCGGACGACTCCGCGCTGCGCCACCGTGTCCACGAACTCGACGAACGGGCCCGCCGCGAGGACCAGCTGCACGACCGCCTCCAGGCCCGCCTCGCCCTGCTCGCCCAGCTCTCCGCCGACCTGCTGCGCGAGGTCGGCGAGGGCGCCGGCATCGGCGAGGTCGAACGGGCCCGCTGGACGCGCGAGCTCGACCGGGTGGACGCCGAACGCGAGCGCTACGGCGAGGAGCTGCGGGCCGTCCGCTCCCGGCTGCGCGACCTGGAGGAGCAGCGCTCCCGGGCCAGGAACGCACTCGACCAGGCCGAGGAGGAGCCCGCCGAACTGGTCGCCCACCTCGACCTGACCGTCGAGGCGGCCACCGCCGGACCGGTCGTGCTGACCGTCGGTCACCTGGTGCCGTGTGCGGTCTGGCGGCCGTCCTACCGGGCGACCCTGGCCGACGGCTCGCTGCGCCTGGAGTCCGAGGCGGTGGTCTGGCAACGCACCGGCGAGGACTGGACGGGCGCCCGGCTCACCCTCTCGACCGCCCGCTCCGCGCTGGCCACCGCCCCGCCCTCGCTCACCGAGGACGTGCTGACGCTGCGCGAGCGCAGCGCCGAGGAGCGCCGCACGGTCGAGGTCGAGCTGCGCGAGGAGGCGATCAGCACGCTCGGCCCGTCCGAGGCGGTGCCGGGGGTGGACGACGGCGGCGAGGTCCGGGTGCTGCGCGCCCCCGCCCCGGCGACCGTGCCCTCGGACGGCCGGGCGCACCGGGTGCCGCTGGGCTCCTTCACCGTCCCGGCCGGCAGCGAGTACGCGTGCGCGCCGGAGCTGTCCCCGCTGGTCACCCAGGTCGTCCGGTTCCGCAACGCGGCCGGGCACGCGCTGCTCGCCGGCCCCGTCGAGCTGGTCCGCGGCAGCGGCTTCACCGGCCGCGGCGAGCTGCCGTTCACGGCGGCGGGCGCCGACGCCGAGCTGGCGTTCGGCAGCTCGGACGGGTACCGGGTGGTGCGCGAGACCGAGGAGCGCCAGGCCACCGCCGGCCTCACCCAGCGCTCGGTGACCACCCGGACGGTGCGCCTGCACCTCTCACGCTTCTCCGGCCCCGAGGAGCACGACGAGCAGCTGGTCACGGTCCGTGAACGGGTTCCGGTCTCCGAGGTGTCGGCGGTGGAGGTACGACTGCGCAAGGAAGACTGCTCCCCCGCCCCGGACGCCTTCGACTCCGAGGGCATCGTCCGCTGGAACCTGCTGCTCGGCCCGGGCGCCCGCCGGACGGTGACGCTGGTGTACGAGGTCTCCGCCTCCGCGAAGGTGGCCGGCCTGTGACCACGTCCGGGCCCTGCCAGGGGCCGGCCCACGACATCGGCCGGCCCCTGGCGCGGCCCGCGACCCGCCGTCGTGACGTCGGCTCAGGTAGAACAGGAACTTGACCTGCTCCCCTGCGCCCGCGTGCCGGGGATTCCAACCCTCACGGGCCGGGCCTTCGCCTCACGGCCGCCCGCCGGCCCGGGACCACCAGCGAAGGGACGGTGCGCCACCCGTCGGACCCGAAGCAGCACCACGGGCCCGACATCCCGCCTGACACTCCGCCCGACATCCCACCCGAGATCCCACCTGGCAGCCCGCCTGACAGCCCGCCGCCCCGGCGGCATTCCCCCGCCCCGCAACATTCCCCGACCTGCAACGTTCCCTGACCTGCAACGCCGACGGCCCGTTCTCCCCCGTACAGGGGATGCCCAGACCCCTGCCCCGGCCCGAGCCGGGGGTATCCACGGAGTACCACATGATCCTGCACCTCGCCCCCCTCGACGACTGGCTGGCCGACCCCGGCCGGCCGTACGCCACCGCCTCACTGCTCACCGACGGGTTCATCCACTGCTCGGCGGACGAGCAGACGGCGCTCGCGGTGGCCAACGCCTTCTTCGCCGACGCCCGCGAGCCGCTGATGGTGCTGCTGATCGAGGAGTCGCTGGTGGAGCCGATGGTCAAGTGGGAGGCCCCGCACGGCGCACCACCGCCCGGGGCCACGCCCGGGGTGCTGTTCCCGCACATCTACGGCCGGCTGAACCGGACCGCCGTGGTCGGCCTGGAGAAGGTCGAACGCGGACCGGACGGACGTTGGGCGAGCCTCTCCCCCTGGAGCTGACCGGCGCCCGGTCACAGCCGGCCCCGGTCAGAGCCCGCCCCGGTCACGGCCGGCCCCGGCACGACGAGCTCCGGTCACGGCCGGCCCGGCAACGCCCGCCCCGGTCACGGCCCCGGTCAGAGCCAGCCCCGCTCCCGGGCCGCCATCCCCGCCTGGAACCGGGTGGTGGCGCCCAGCTCGCGCATCAGGCTCTGCAGCCGGCGCTGGGTGGTCCGGGCGCTCCAGCCGAGCGAGCGGGCGATCGACTCGTCGGTGAGGCCGGCCGCCAGCAGGCCCAGCAGCTTGCGGTGGTCGGCCTCCGGCTCCAGCGTCCCCTCCGCTGCGCCGATGGCGGCCTGGAGCTGGACGGCGCGCTCCCACTCGGCCTCGAACAGCGTGTCCAACGCCTGGAGCAGGGCGGACGGGTGGATCACGTAGGCGGCGTCGAGCACGCTGTCACCGACGCTGATCGGGATGATCGCCATCCGGTCGTCCGACATGATCATCTTCATCGGCAGTACCGGCCGAACCCGCGCCTCCTCACCGTCCGCGACGCCGACCAGGATGTTCTTCTCCAGCCGGCCCGGCCAGGCCACCGCCTCCCGGTCGTAGATCGTCCGGAAGCGCAGCCCCTCGTTCATCCGCTGCCGCTGCAACGGGATGTTCGCCACCGGGTCCTGGATGTACGGGGGGCAGTCGAAACCGCGCACCTGGTACTGGCTGGTCTCGGTGATGTGCTCCAGCCGCTGGGCGATCGCCTCGCCGCCGGTGAGCACCTCGACCGAGTGCGCCGGGTCGGTGTAGCGCGAGGCCTCCCGAAAGGCGTCCATCAGGCGGTGCATCTCGGCCCGGGCGTGCCGCAGTTCGGACTCCCGGTGGCCTATCAGCGTGCCTATCGCGACATCGGGGGCGACCGGCAGGAACCGGTGCCGGTCGACAGGTGCCCGGGTCGCCATGCCCTGCTGCGCCAGCCGGTCCAGCGCACGCATGCTCTGTTGGAGGGTCAGTCCGCAGCCGACCGCGAGGTCCTCCGCCGTGGACTGAGGATTGGCCACCAGCGCCGCGTAGACCTGTCCGTCCGGCACGGCCAGTCCCAGTGCGCTGAGTGGTGCATCGGACACGACGCCGCTCCCCGTCTCGCCTCTCCCCCACGCCGAAGTGGCGCAGTCCCGCCACCCGGCGGGTCGTGGTCAGGTGGCAATCTTCGGCCACGGATCATGACGCTGACAAGGCGATGACCAGGCGATGCGTCCCGACTCACAGCAGAACCCGCCGAACGGCGTGAGGGCCTCCCCGCCAGTTGGCGGGGAGGCCCTCAGAACTCGATGTGCGGCTCGGCCGCGGCACCCGAATATGCAGACCGGTCTACAGATCCGCACCGGCCTTCGCAGACCGGCGCACCGGCCGATCTCCTCCGGTTTATACCGACCGGTCTACAGATCCACACCGATCTATACCGACCGGTCTACAGATCCGCGCCGGTCTCTACCGACTGGTCTACAGACTCCGGCCGGCGGCCCGCAGAATATGCAGACCGGTCTACCGAAATATGCCGACCGGTCTACAGGCCGACCTCACGCATCAGCTGGCCGACCTCGGGGTTGGTCAGGCGGCGCAGCCAGCCGGACTTCTGGTCACCCAGCGCGATCGGACCAAAGTGCGTGCGGACCAGCTTCTCGACCGGGAAGCCGGCCTCGGCCAGCATCCGGCGGACGATGTGCTTGCGGCCCTCGTGCAGGGTCACCTCGACGAGGTAGTTCTTGCCGACGTTGGAGACCACCTTGAAGCTGTCGGCACGGGCGTAGCCGTCCTCCAGCTCGATGCCCTGCGCCAGCTTCTTGCCCAGGTCGCGCGGGATCGGCCCCTGGATGGCGGCCAGGTAGGTCTTGGTCACGCCGTACCGCGGGTGGGTGAGGCGGTGGGCCAGCTCACCGTGGTTGGTGAGCAGGATGATGCCCTCGGTCTCGGTGTCCAGGCGGCCGACGTGGAACAGACGGGTCTCGCGGTTGGTCACGTAGTCGCCGAGGCACTGGCGGCCGTCCGGGTCCTCCATGGTGGAGACCACGCCGGCCGGCTTGTTCAGCGCGAAGAAGAGGAACGACTGGGTGGCGACGGTCAGGCCGTCCACCTTGATCTCGTCCTTCTCCGGGTCGACCCGCTTGCCCTGCTCGGTCACCCGCTTGCCGTTGACCTCGACCCGGCCCTGCTCGATCAGCTCCTCGCAGGCGCGGCGGCTGCCGATGCCGGCACGCGCCAGCACCTTCTGCAGGCGCTCGCCCTCGGGCTCGCCGAAGGTCTTGGGCAGCTTCACGGCCGGCTTGTCGTGCCGGGCCAGCACCGCGTCCTCGATCTTGGCCTGGAGCTCGCGCGAGCGCTGCGGCTGGCGGCGCGGGTCGCCCGGGGCGCCCTGGCCCTCACGGCGCGGACGCGGAGCCGGACCGGGCCGGCGCCCCGTGAAGCCGCCGCGGGCGGGGGTGGCGTTGGGGCCGCCACCGTACTCGGGGCGGTCGTAGCGCCGCTCCTCGGGCCGCAGCGGACGGTCCGGGTAGCGCCGGTCGTCACGACGGTCGTCACGACGGTCGTACGAGCCGGAGCCGCGCGAACCCGACCCGCCGCCGTAGGACCCGCCGCGCGAGGAGCCGGAGCCACCACCGTACGAGCCGGAGCCACCACGGCCCGAACCGCTGCCGCCCCCGTACGAGCCGGAGCCACCGCGCGAACCGGAGCCGCCCCGCGAGGAGCCCGAACCGCCGCCGTACGAACCCGACCCGCCGCGCGAGGAGCCGGAGCCACCACCGTACGAGCCGGAGCCACCACGGCCCGAACCGCTGCCGCCCCCGTAGGAGCCGCCACCCCGGCCCCCGCCCTGTCCGCCACGACCGCTGCCGCCGCCGCTGCTGTTCCTGCCGTTGCCACTGCTACGCATCAAAGTGTCCGTACGTCGTTTTCCGTCTGGGCTGTGCGGTCGTTTCGGCCGACCTCACCGCCCCCTACCGATCAGGCGCAGCCCGATCGGCCTCGCCACTGCCGCCCGCGGCCTGCACGGCAGCGGCGGCGACCGCCTCCGCGATCATCGTGCCCTCCAGGGACTCCGCTTCCACGTCGTCGACCTCGGGCAGGAAGGGAGCGAGCTCCGGCAGCTCATCCAGGCCGCGGAGCCCCATCCGTTCCAGGAAGTAGTTCGTCGTCCGATACAGGATCGCACCTGTTTCGGGCTCGGATCCGGCCTCTTCCACCAGTCCTCGCTGTACCAGGGTACGCATCACGCCGTCACAGTTCACACCACGGACGGCCGAGACCCGCGATCTGGACACCGGCTGACGGTAGGCGACGACCGCCAGAGTCTCCAGCGCGGCCTGGGTGAGCCGGGCCTGCTGGCCGTCCAGGACGAACCGCTCGACGGCCGGCGCGCACTCGGCACGGCTGTAGAACCTCCACCCGCCGGCGACCAGCCGCAGGTCGAATCCCCTGCCCTGGGCGGTGTACTCGCCGGAGAGTTCACGTAGCGCCGCCGCCACCTCCGCCCGCGGCCGCTCCAGCACGGACGCCAGGTGGGCCTCCCCGGCCGGCTCGTCGACGACCATCAGGATCGCCTCCAGCTCCGCCTTCAGCCCCGGTCCACCGTCCGGCTCCTCCTCCACCACCACCTCGACCGCGCGAGAAGTCGGCAGAGCCGACTTCTGATGCACGACGAGCACCTCCGCCCGGCCCGGCTCGCCAACCATGGGCTCGTCGGCCGCCAAAAGGTCGGTCAGCAGGTCTCCGGCCACCACCGGCTCGTCGGCCACCACGGGCTCGTCGGCCATCACGGGCTCGTCGGCCACCACAGGGCAGGCAGCCACCACACGGTCGGCGACCACCGGATCGGTCAGCACGTCGCCGGACACCGCCTCGCCGGCTACCACCCCTCCGGCTACGGCCTCATCGAACGCGACGGCACCGGGCCCCGGTGCACCAGGCCCAAGCCCCACCTCGCCGAGCCCCACGCCACCGAGCCCCACGCCGCCAAGCACCACCCCAGCAGGCTCCACCCCGCCAGGCTCCACCTCACCGGCCCCCACCGCCGGCTCCATCCACTCCTCGGCCCGCGGCTGCCCCGGTACCCCGAGCGGGCGCCGGACCGGCCGCCCGCCGGCATTCGTCCCAGACGTCATCGCTTCCCCTTCCGCCGCCCGTCCGACTGCCTGCCCGCCGACCGCCCACCCGCCGGCTGCCCACCCACCGACCGGTCGCCCACCGTCTGGTCGCCCGCCGACTGCTCACCCACCAGCCGCCCACCCGCCGACCGGCCACTTGCCGATTGCTCATCCACCAGCCGCTCGCCCACCGGCCGGTCGAACTCGTCCGTCACCTCGACCGCGCCCCGGTCCGCTTCGGCCACCCACCGCACCAGCAGCTCGCCCAGCGCCTCCGCCTGGTCGAAGGCGAGCACCCGCTCCCGGTACAGCTCCAGCAGCGCCAGGAAGCGGGCGACCACGACCAGCGTGTCCGGCGCGTCCTCCACCAGCTCCTGGAACGACGCCTCGCCCAGCTCGGTGAGCAGCTCGACCACCAGCCCGGCCTGCTCCCGCACGCTGACCGGCGGTGTGTGGATGTGGTCGACGTAGACGACCGGTGCGGGCTTCGGGGCCATCGCCTTGGCCGCCAGCTGCGCGAACCGCTCCGCGCCGATGCCGATCACGACCTCGGGCAGCAGTTGCGCATGTTCCGGTTCCAGCCCGACGGTACGCGGCCGCCGGAGCAGCTCGGCGGCCCAGCGCTCGCCGAACAGGGCGGCCGCCCGCTTGTACGCCCGGTACTGCAGCAGCCGGGCGAAGAGCAGGTCGCGGGCCTCCAGCAGGGCGAGGTCCTCCTCGTCCTCGACCTCGGCGGCGGGCAGCAGCCGCGCGGCCTTGAGGTCGAGCAGGGTCGCGGCGACGACCAGGAACTCGGTCGCGGCGTCCAGGTCCCAGTCCGGGCCCATGGCCCGGATGTGTGCCATGAACTCGTCGGTGACCGTCGCCAGCGCCACCTCGGTGACGTCCATCCGGTGCTTGGCGATCAGGCTCAGCAGCAGGTCGAAGGGGCCTTCGAAGTTCGCCAGCCGCACCCGGAAGCCGCCCCGCGACTCATCGGCGGTCCCGACGGTCCCGGCGGCGGCGACGGAGGGTTCGGGGCTGCTCGGCATGACGGTCCATCTTCACCCGGCCGCACCGCCCGCCCTACCCGGGGGGCACCGACACGCCGCGACCACCGCCGCGCACCGGTCTTGCCGCACCGGCCTGGCCGAACCGCCCGGCCGCAGCGCCGGGCCGGCCGCACCGTCCCGCCCCGACCCGGCCTTGGAACCGACCGCCGAGTTCACCTCAGAACCGACCCGACCTCAGACCCGACCCGACCGCAGGACCACCGGCCCCCGGACGATCGACGACCCCGTTCCCGTCCCCGCACCGCGCGCACGGCCCCCGCAGGCGGCTCAGCGCCCGCGCAGCCGCCGCACCAGGATGCTCGCCTCGCCGCGCTGCTCCAGGTCGGCCAGCACCACCGCGATGGCCTCCCGGACGATCCGGCCGCGGTCCACCGCGAGCCCGTGCTCCCCGCGCAGCACCAGGCGGGTGTGCTCCAGGTCCATCAGCTCCTCGGCCGACACGTACACGGTGATCTTCTCGTCGTGACGCTCGCGCCCGCTGGGGCGGCGTGGGGCCCGGCCGCGCGGACGGGGACGCCCTGCACCGCCCGCCTGCTCCTCGGCGGCACCCGCGTGCTGACGCGGTCCCGGCGCGGCGGCCCGGCCGCCCTGCACCGTCTTCCCGGCCTGCGCGGCGCCCTGCGCACCAGCGCCCTGGCCACCCGCACCCTGTGCACCGCCCGGCTGCGCCGGACCGGGGACCGACACGCCGACCGGTCTGCCACCCGACACCGTGCCCTGCGCGCCACCCGGCGCACCGCCCGACGACGGCCGGCGCTCCTCGGCGCCGTCGGCGGCGTCCTCGGCACCGTCCGTGCCCGCGCCGGTGCCGCCGGCACCGTTGACGGTCCGTGCGGTCTCCGGTCTGGGCGCCTCGGCGGCCGGACGCGGCGCGAGGGACGGCGACAGCGCCATCCCCCCGGTGGTCCGGAACAGCTCGTCGGCGCCCGGGAGACTCACTCGGCGGGGCGGCACCGGTCGAGCACCTCCCTGGCGAGCTGACGGTAGGCGGCCGCACCGACCGAGTTGGTCGCGTACGTGGTGATCGGCTCGCCGGCGACGGTGGTCTCCGGGAAGCGCACGGTCCGGCCGATGACGGTGTGGAAGACGTGGTCGCCGAACGCCTCGACGACGCGGGCCAGCACCTCACGGCTGTGCACGGTGCGCGAGTCGTACATGGTGGCCAGGATGCCGTCCAGGCGCAGCTCGGGGTTGAGCCGCTCGCAGACCTTCTCGATGGTCTCGGTGAGCAGCGCGACACCGCGCAGGGCGAAGAACTCGCACTCCAGCGGGACGATGACGCTGTGAGCGGCCGTCAGGGCATTGACCGTCAGCAGGCCCAGCGAGGGCTGGCAGTCGATGATGACGTAGTCGTAGTCGGGCAGCAGCGGCTTCAGGGCGCGCGCCAGCGCGGACTCCCGGGCCACCTCGCTGACCAGCTGCACCTCGGCGGCGGAGAGGTCGATGTTGGACGGCAGCAGGTCCATGCCCGGCACGGCCGTCTTCAGCAGCACCTCATCGGCCGTCAGGCCCCGCTCCATGAGCAGGTTGTAGACGGTGACGTCGAGCTCCATCGGGTTGACCCCGAGGCCCACGGAGAGCGCGCCCTGCGGGTCGAAGTCGACGAGCAGCACGCGGCGGCCGTACTCGGCCAGCGCCGCGCCCAGGTTGATGGTCGACGTGGTCTTGCCGACGCCGCCCTTCTGGTTGCACATCGCGATGATCTGCGCGGGGCCGTGCTCGGCCACCGGCGCGGGGATCGGGAAGTACGGCAGCGGACGGCCGGTCGGGCCGACCCGCTCGCGGCGCTGACGCGCGGCGTCGGGGGCCAGCGTGGCGGCGTACTCCGGGTCCGGCTCGTACTCGGCGTCCGGGTCGTCGTAGGCGCCGTAGGCGAACTCGCCGTAGGCCAGGCCGTGGGCCGGCAGATCGGCGTCGTAGTCGGTCACCGTGGTCACCTGTGCTGTGTTCTGGCGTGCTTCGAAGGTACGGAGTGCGACCGAGCCGACCTCGGCCGAGCCCACGGTGGCCTGCCGGGCCCCGGGCTCCTCACTCGGCTGGCCGGCGGTGTGCTCCGCCAGTCCTGGCTGACCACCCCCGGGAGCAAATGTCGACTCATTCACAAGTCGTCTTACCTCCTTGGGCATCCAGGACTCTATGTCGATTCGTCAGCGTGGCAGCATGCCGACGGTTTGCGACTCTAGGCCGTTCAAGGCGTTCGCAGCAACACAATCCACGGTAGTGGGCAGGATGTGTCGACTATCGGGCAACCCTCTGTCAAGGGATGTGGGGGCCCTTGACCCTAACGTTTCTGCGGTCGGGTGACGCGACCCACAGAAATTGACGACAGAGCGACCCGCCCGCGCAACCGCCCGTTCACGGGCATGCCGAAGCCCCCGACCGAGGATCGGCCCCTCCTGCCCGCTGACGGGCAAGAAGAGAAGGTCGGGGGCCTGCGGACCGCTCCGAAGGGAGCGGCCACGGTCGGGACGGGCCTGCGCCCGAGGGGCGCGGACCCGTCCCGTCGCGGGAGGAACGCGGGAGGGAACGAGGTCAGGCGAGGACGCTCTCCAGCGAGACCGACTCCAGGCCGAAGGCCTCGGCGACGGCGCCGAAGGTGATCTGGCCCTCGTGGACGTTCAGACCCTTGGCCAGGGCCGGGTCGCGGCGCAGCGCGTCCTTCCAGCCACGGTTGGCCAGCTCCACGATGTAGGGCAGCGTGGCGTTGGTCAGCGCGTAGGTGGAGGTGTTCGGGACGGCGCCCGGCATGTTCGCCACGCAGTAGAAGACCGAGTTGTGGACCTGGAAGGTCGGCTCGGCGTGCGTGGTCGGGTGCGAGTCCTCGAAGCAGCCGCCCTGGTCGATGGCGATGTCGACGAGCACGGAGCCCGGCTTCATGCGGGAGACCAGCTCGTTGGTGACGAGCTTCGGGGCCTTGGCGCCCGGGATCAGCACGGCGCCGATCACCAGGTCGGCCTCCAGGACGGCCTTCTCCAGCTCGAAGGCGTTGGAGGCGATGGCCTTGATCTTGGTGCCGAAGACCTTGTCGGCCTCGCGCAGCTTGTTGATGTCGCGGTCGAGCAGGGTCACCTCGTAGCCCATGCCGATGGCGATGGTGGCCGCGTGCCAGCCGGAGACGCCGCCGCCGATGACGACGGCCTTGGCCGGGTGGGTGCCGGGCACGCCGCCGGGCAGCACGCCGCGGCCGCCGGCCGGGCGCATCAGGTGGTACGAGCCGACCTGCGGGGCCAGCCGGCCCGCGACCTCGGACATCGGGGCGAGCAGCGGCAGGGCGCCGTTGGCGAGCTGCACGGTCTCGTACGCGATCGCGGTGGTGCCGGACGCGACCAGAGCGTCGGTACCGGCGCGGTCGGCCGCCAGGTGCAGGTACGTGAAGAGGGTCTGGCCCTTGCGCAGACGGTGGTACTCCTGGGCGATGGGCTCCTTGACCTTCAGCAGCAGGTCGGCGGTGGCCCACACCTCGTCGGCGGTGGGGAGGATGGTGGCGCCGGCGGCCACGTACTCCTCGTTGGGGATCGAGGAGCCGACACCGGCGTTGTCCTCGATGTAGACCTCGTGTCCGTTGCGGACCAGCTCATGCACGCCGGCGGGCGTGATGGCCACGCGGTACTCGTGGTTCTTGACCTCGCGGGGGATGCCGACCTTCACGGCTAAACACGTCCTCTTGCCATGGGGGTCCCTACCGGAGAAGACCGGCGGGCGACGCGCACGTGGGGAGACCTCCGGAAGACACCGGGGCACAGATCGCTGCGCGACTAAGTTCGAGTGTAATGAAGCCCAGGCGGCGTGTCAGCCTTCCAAAGTGAATAAATCTGCCGGACACATTGGCAGGTTCGTAGGCTTCCCCAGTGATCTTCCCGCCAATGATGTCCCAACCGGGCATCTCCGACGATACTCCCGAACCCTGACCTACCACCCTGCGTCGAGACGTTCCCGCAGCTCCGCGAGGGCGGCGCCGACGGCCTGCTGCCCCCGCTCGTCCCCCAGCCGGCGCAGCACCGAGAGGGACGCCCGGTACTCGCGCTCGGCCTCGTCGAAACGGCGCTGGGCGGTGTGCGCCTCCGCCACCCGGGCGAGCAGCCGGGCCTCGGCGGCGTGGTCGCCCATGGACTGCCGGAGGCCGAGCGCCCGCCCGTACCAGTCGGCGGCGCGCACGGCGTCGCCGAGCGCGCGGTGACAGCCGGCCGCACCCTCCAGCGCTCGGGCACAGAGCGGCTCGTCGTCCGCGGAGCGGGCGTGCTCCAGGGCGGCCCGGTAGTGGCCTGCGGCCTGCTCCCAGCTGCCGGCGGCGGCCTGGAGGTCCCCCAGGTTGAGGAGCGCGGCTGCGGCGCGACGGGGTTTGCCGTGCCGCTCGGCCACGGTCAGCACCAGCTCGTGCAACTGGTAGAGGTCGGCCGGGGCGGCGGCCCCGGTCAGCGGCAGCGACCGCAGCAGGGCGGTGACCAGCCGGCCGGCCGAGCCGTCCAGGTCGCCCTGGCCGATCGCGTCGGCGACGGCGCCGAGCAGCACGTCGCGCTCCCCGAGCAGCCACTGCCGGGCCTGGTCGGCCGAGCGCAGCCGCAGCGGGCCCGGAAGCGGTTCGGGCCCCGCGCCGCCGGCCGGGTCGAGCAGGGCGCGGGCCGCCTCGGTGAGCCGGACCAGCCGTTCCAGCAGCCGCGCCCGGGCCAGCTCGATCTCGGCGGGCCGGTCCTCGCGCTCGCGCAGCCGGACCAGCCGGGGGTAGAGCCGGCCGGGTACCCGGTAGCGGGGCGTGCCGTCGGCGGCGGGCGCCTCCTCGCCGAGCAGCTCCCGCTCGGCGAGTGCGGCCAGCATCGTGGCGGCCTCCGGCGCCGGGCAGCCGACCAGGGCGGAGGCGGTCCGCAGGTCCGCCGTCTGGGCGGGCGCGAGGGTCAGCGCCCGCAGCAGCCGGGCCTGGGCGGGCGGCAGCGTGCCGTAGAGGAGGGTGAAGGCGCCGATCAGCGGGTCGTTGTCCGGGACGGGGACGGGTTCGGCCGGCCCGGGCCCGGGCTTCACCCAGGCGGCCGGGTCGGTCGGCGGCCCGGCCTTCGGTCCGGCAGCGGGCGTGCCGACGGTCGCCGTGCCGACAGCCGGTGAGCCGGCGACGAACGCGCCGGCCACGGGCGCGCCGCCGGCAGCCACGGGCTTCCCGCCCCCGTCGGCCGTCTGCTTCCCGGCCTTGGCGGCCGGCCGCCTCCCCCGCCCGGCCCGCGCCCCGTCCGCCGGGCGCCTCCCGTCCTTGCCCTCCGCCGGCGCGTCCTCGGCCGGGGCCTCCTTGGCCGGCCCGTCCTTCCCGCCGGCCGCCGGCCCCTTCCCCGGTACCTGCCCCGCCACCTGTTCCGTTCCGGGCCCGGTCCCGGCCCCCGCCACCGTTCCCGGCCCCAGCCCCGGCCCCGGTCCCGTTCCCGGTCCTGGCCCCGCGGCCTTCCCGTCCGCCTCCCGGACCGCCCGGGCCAGCTCGCGGGCCGCATCCGTGACGGCCAGCTCCGGGTTGCTCCGCAGCCACCCGGCCATCAGCCGCAGTGCGGCCGGCCGGGAGGCGCAGGCCTCCGCGAGGTCGGCCCCACCGACGGGGTCGCAGCTGATCCTGGTGCCGCCGACCAGGTCGCCGAGCAGCTCACCCGAGGCCTGCCGGTCGAGCCCGCCGAGGATGACCGGGTCGATGTCCTCGATCCCGGTGAGCGGGCCGGCGGTGGTGGCGAGGACGAGGCACCCGGGCTCGTCCGCGAGCAGGGGCCAGACCTGCCCGGCGTCCCGGACGTCGTCCAGCACCAGCAGGACCTTCCGCCCGGCCAGTGCCTCGCGCAGCGCGACACAGGCGGGCTCGTCCCGGCCGTCCTCGACGGCGCCGGGCAGGGGGACGCCGGCGCCGTCCGCCCCGAGTTGCTCCAGCAGCCGGCGGGCGGTCCGGGCGGGCGGCACCCGGCCGCCGTCGGGGGCGGAGAGGCGTGCGAAGAGCACGCCGTCGGGGAAGTCGGCGGCGACGGTGACGGCGAACCTGGCCGCCAGCGTGGTCCGGCCGGAGCCGGGCCGGCCGGCCAGAACCAGCACCGGGCTGCGGCCCTCGGCCGGGCGCGCGGCGGCGGCCCGCAGCGCGGCCAGCTCGGCACGCCGGCCGACGAGCAGGGCCGGCCCGGCGGGCAGCCGGTCCAGCCCGGGAACGCCCTCGACGGGTGCGCCGGGGCCCGCTTCCATGGTCGCCGTCTTCCTCGCCACCCGTGCCACTCCCGACGTCACCCAGCGCTCAGCGGAGGCGGCCCGGGACGGGCGCCCTGTCTGCGAAGCGTAGTTCGACCGTCCGGGTCAGCCGAGGTGCCATCCGGTCCTACGAACCGGCAAATCACCCCCACGGATCAATCGCGCGAACCCTCGCGGATCAGTCACGTGAACCCTCGCGGACCACTGACCCGAACCCTCGCGGATCAGCAGCCCGAACCGGCGGACCGGTCCCCCGAACCTCCCCGGGCGACCTCCCGCACCACCCGGCCGGCCGCACGCCCCTCCCCGGGCAGCCCCCACCCCTCCCCTGCCCGTCCGAACGGGCCGGGCCTCGAACAGGCCGGGCCTCGACCTAGCCGGGCTTCGAACGGGTCGGGACCCGAAAGGTCAGGCCTCGAACGGCCGGGCCGGCCAGGGCGATTCGGCGGGCCGCAGCGCGTCCAGGCCGCCGGGGCCGTTGAGCGCGGCGTACAGGGCGAGCGTCCCGGTGATCAGGGTGGGGTTGTGCAGCTCCCCGGCGTGGATCAGCCGGACCAGCTCCGCGACGGGCACCCGGGCGGTCTCGATCTCCAGCTCCTCGCCGTGCGCCTCGTAGCGCTCCCCCTCGGCCTCGGCGAGGTCGGTGGCGAGGAAGAGCCGCAGCGCCTCGTCGGTGCCGCCGGGTGAGGTGTAGAAGTCGACCAGCACCCGCCAGGTCCCCGCCTTGCAGTGCGCCTCCTCGTACAGCTCGCGCTGGGCGGCGTGCAGCGGGTTCTCGCCGGGCACGTCGAGCAGGCCGGCCGGCAGCTCCCAGAGCCGCTGGCGGACGGGGTGGCGGTACTGGCGCAGGACGAGCACCCGCTGCTGGTCGTCCAGCGCGAGGACGGAGACCGAGCCGGGGTGGGTCTGGTAGTCGCGGCGGGCCCAGCTGCCGTCGGGCATCAGGACCTCCTCGCTGCGCACGCCGGTGACCTTGCCCTGGAAGGGCGTCCCGCTCCCCCGGACCTCCCACGCCTCGGCCACGTCGAAGATGCTTCGGTCGTCCATCGGTCTCCCCTTTTCGTCAGTGAGACACAATCTAACGCCGAACGGCGGCCCCGCGGGAATCGCGGGGCCGCCGTCCGGTGAACGGACCGGGTTGCCTACTTGTCGGCCGTCTTGATCTCGATGGCCGCCTTGACCAGACCCGCGAAGAGCGGGTGCGGGCGGGTCGGGCGGGACTTCAGCTCCGGGTGGGCCTGGGTGGCCACCAGGTAGGGGTGGACCTCGCGCGGGTACTCGACGTACTCGACCAGGTCGCCCTTCGGGGAGAGGCCGGAGAACTGCAGGCCGGTCTTCTCCAGGTCGGCGCGGTACGCGTTGTTGACCTCGTAGCGGTGGCGGTGGCGCTCCTCGACGTACTGCTCGCCGCCGTAGACCTCACGGACGATCGAGCCCTCGGCGAGCTTGGCCGGGTAGAGGCCCAGGCGCATGGTGCCGCCCAGGTCGCCCTTGCCGTCGACGATGGCCAGCTGCTCGGCCATGGTGGAGATGACCGGGTACTTGGCGGCCGCGTCGAACTCGGTCGAGTTGGCCTCGGGCAGGCCGGCCAGGTTGCGGGCGGCCTCGATGACCACGCACTGCAGGCCCAGGCAGAGGCCGAGCAGCGGGACCTTGTTCTCGCGGGCGTAGGTGATCGCGGCGACCTTGCCGTCCACCCCGCGGTCGCCGAAGCCACCGGGGATGCAGATCGCGTCCACGTCGCCGAGCTGCTCCTGCGCGCCCTCGGGCGTGGTGCAGTCGTCCGAGGTGACCCACTTGATCTCGACGCGGGCGTTGTTGGCGAAGCCGCCGGCGCGCAGCGCCTCGGTCACCGACAGGTAGGCGTCGGGCAGGTCGATGTACTTGCCGACCAGCGCGACCTTGACGATGTGCTGCGGCTCGTGGACGCGGCGCAGCAGGTCGTCCCAGGTGGTCCAGTCGACGTCGCGGAACGGCAGGTCCAGGCGGCGGACGACGTAGGCGTCCAGGCCCTCGCCGTGCAGCACCTTGGGGATGTCGTAGATCGACTTGGCGTCGATGGCCGCGACCACGGCCTCCTCGTCCACGTCGCACATCAGCGAGATCTTGCGCTTGATGGCCTGCGGGACCTCGCGGTCGGCGCGCAGCACGATGGCGTCCGGCTGGATGCCGATGTTGCGCAGCGCGGCCACCGAGTGCTGGGTGGGCTTGGTCTTCAGCTCGCCCGAGGGGCCGATGTAGGGCAGCAGGGAGACGTGCACGAAGAAGACGTTGTCCCGGCCGACCTCGTGGCGGACCTGGCGGACGGCCTCCAGGAAGGGCAGCGACTCGATGTCGCCGACGGTGCCGCCGACCTCGGTGATCACCACGTCGACGTCCTCGGTCGCCATCCGGCGGATCCGGGCCTTGATCTCGTTGGTGATGTGCGGGATGACCTGGACGGTGTCGCCCAGGTACTCGCCGCGGCGCTCCTTGGCGATGACGGTCGAGTACACCTGGCCGGTGGTGACGTTCGCCGAGCCGTGCAGGTTGGTGTCGAGGAACCGCTCGTAGTGGCCGACGTCGAGGTCGGTCTCGGCGCCGTCGTCGGTGACGAAGACCTCACCGTGCTGGAACGGGTTCATGGTGCCCGGGTCCACGTTGAGGTACGGGTCGAGCTTCTGCATCGTCACACGCAGGCCGCGGGCCTTGAGCAGGGCGCCCAGGCTGGAGGCGGTGAGGCCCTTGCCGAGCGAAGAGGCGACACCCCCGGTGACGAAGAGGTGCTTGGTCGTCACGGCGCGGCCGTTCGATGCCTTGCCGGAATGGGGCTGTGCCAAGAGGGGGCTCCCGTGGGTCGCGTGTCGAAGGTGACGTGGGCGGGAGGCTCGCGGCTCGCCTAATGCGACGGGAGCGCGGTGCGGTGCACGTCGCTCGCGGGATCGTCGGTTCGGCTGGTCCGGGGCGTTTGGTCCCACCGGTCCACGGGATACCAGGGTAACAGTGACCCGGCCGGGACGCTTTCCGGGCCGCTCGCGACTTGCGCGGACCACGCTCCCGGCGCACCACCGGGCGCACAACAGGCGCACCGTACGGCGCACGTGTCACACCGGTCTCACCACCGGCCCGGGCGGGCCACCCGGCGGCACTCGCCCGGGCCATCCCCGGCCATCCTGACGGGCCACCCCGGGGTGATCCTTCCGGGCCATCCTGCGGGTCACCCCTGCGATGCACGGCATTTCCGCCGAATTGTGGCGCCACTCAGAGCTGCGCCCGCGTGCTTCGCCCCTTTCGTCCGTCGTAAGCTGCACGGACGCATCGCCGACAGCACGAGCACGCGGAGGGCGTGGGAGGGTCAGGACACCTCTCGGTCCCCGATGCGCGACCGGACCTCCCCGTAATCCAGCTCCTCCCACCCACCAGGGGCTCGACCGAGCCTCACGCGGACACTCCAGCAAGGCCCGCCACCACCCAAAGGCAGGCCGGACGTCCCGGGGTGGCTCCCCGGCCCCGCAGACCCGCTGGCTCTCCCCGGATCGCCGATGCGTCGTGACCACATTGCGAACTGGAGATCCACGTGGCCGGCCGTATCGAGGACTACGCACTCATCGGGGACATGCAGACCGCCGCCCTGGTCAGCAGGGACGGGGCGGTCGACTGGCTGTGCCTGCCCCGCTTCGACTCGCCGGCGGTCTTCGCCGGCCTGCTCGGTACCGATGAACACGGCTTCTGGCGGATCGGCCCGGCCGAGGTGGTCCCCACCGAACCGCCCGCCGCCGCGGCCACCCCGGCCACGGCCGCGGCCGCCGCCCGCGCACGCCTCGGCGACACCGGCGACCTCCGCGTCCCGCCGCCCACCGCGGCCGCACCGGCCGTCCCCGCCGACCGGCGCCGCTACCGGGGCGACTCGCTGATCCTGGAGCAGGAGTGGGACTGCCAGGGCGGCACGGTTCGGGTGATCGACTTCATGCCCCCGCGCCCGCTGGCCGGCCGCGACGCCGTCCCCCAGATGATCCGGATCGTCGAGGGCCTCTCCGGGACCGTCCGGATGCGCTCGGCGGTGCGGATGCGCTTCAGCTACGGCCGGATCGTCCCCTGGGTGCACCGGGTCGAGCAGGCCGACGGCGGCCACCGCACCGTCGCCGTGGCCGGCCCCGACTCGGTGTGGCTGGACGGCGAGGCCGAGACGTACGGGCGCAACCTCACCACCTACGCCGACTTCACCGTCACGGCCGGTGAGCGGATCACCTTCGCCCTCACCTGGCAGGCCTCCCACCTGGAGCCGCCGACCGCCCCGGACGCCGAGGAGATGCTCGAAGCCACCGCTGGCTTCTGGCACGACTGGGCCGGCCAGTGCACCTACCAGGGCCCCTACCGGGAGGCGGTGATCCGCTCGCTGATCACCCTCAAGGGCCTCACCTACGCCCCCACCGGCGGCATCGTCGCCGCCCCCACCACCTCGCTGCCCGAGGACATCGGCGGGGAGCGGAACTGGGACTACCGCTACACCTGGCTGCGCGACGCCGCGATCACCCTCTCCTCGCTGCTGCGGACCGGCTACCGCGACGAGGCCCGCGCCTGGCGCGAGTGGCTGCTGCGGGCCGTCGCCGGCGACCCGGAGAACCTGCAGATCATGTACGGCATCGCCGGCGAGCGCGAGCTCACCGAGTCCTCGCTGGACTGGCTGCCCGGCTACGAGGGCTCCCAGCCCGTCCGGGTCGGCAACGGCGCGGCCGGCCAGCTCCAGCTGGACGTCTACGGCGAGGTCGTCGAGGCCCTGCACCTGGCCCACATGACCGGCCTGGTCCGCAACGACCACGCCCACCACCTCCAGCTGCGCCTGATCGAGTACCTGGAGGAGCACTGGCAGGAGCCGGACGAGGGCATCTGGGAGGTGCGCGGCCCGCGCCGGCACTTCGTCCACTCCAAGGTGATGGCCTGGGTCGCCGTCGACCGCACCATCAAGCTGCTGGAGCAGACCCCCGAGGACGCGCCCTCCGACGGCCACCTGGAGCGCTGGCGCGAGCTGCGCGAGACCATCCACCGGGACGTCTGCGAGAAGGGCTACGACCCGGAGCGCAACACCTTCACCCAGTACTACGGCGGCAAGGAGCTGGACGCCTCGCTGCTGCTCATCCCGCAGGTGGGCTTCCTCCCGCCGGACGACAAGCGGGTGATCGGCACGATCGAGGCGATCCAGCGCGAGCTCTCCACCGAGGACGGCTTCGTCCTGCGCTACCCGACGCACGACGAGAGCGGCAACAACGTCGACGGCCTCTCCGGCCACGAGGGCGCCTTCCTGGCCTGCTCGTTCTGGCTCGCCGACGACCTCGCCATGATCGGCCGGGTGCAGGAGGCGCGCGAGCTCTTCGACAAGCTGCTGGCCCTGCGCAACGACCTCGGGCTGCTCGCCGAGGAGTGGGATCCGCGGGAGAAGCGCCAGGTCGGCAACTTCCCGCAGGCCTTCAGCCACGTCCCGCTGATCGACACCGCGCTGCGGCTCACGGCCTGCGGCGGCGCGTACCTCTCGGCCCAGCCGGACGGCCTGGCCGCCGACCGGGCCGAGCAGGCCACGGTCTGAGCTACCCGCGCTGGACCAGCTCGTCGTAGGTGCTGAGCACCTGGGCGACGGTGGCGGCCTCGTCCGGCCAGGTCTCGGCCTGCTGCCGGCCGGCCGCCACCAGGCGTTCGCGGCGGGCCGGGTCGGCCAGCAGACCGCCCACCGCCCGGCCGATCGCGGCCGCGTCGCCGGACGGCACCAGCACGGCGGCGTCCCCGACCAGTTCGGGGA
>NZ_JBHJUK010000117.1:0-28907 GCF_042266225.1 Kitasatospora sp. NPDC056181 | reverse complement strand
CCGAAGCCCGTGGGCGACGCGGTGGACTACTCCCTCGCCAACGCCTGAGCGTCCGCCCCGATCTACGCCTCCGGTCGGCCGGCGCCCCGCGCCGGCCGACCTTCCGGCCGGACGCCCCCGCGGGCGCCCGGCCGGGTCCCACCCCCGGCCCGCCGCCGAACCCCCGCAACGTGAGAGAAGAAGATCCAGTGACCGCTGAAAACCGTACCGTGGTAGTCACGGGTATCGGCGCCTTCACGCCGCTGGGCGGCGACGCCGCCACGACCTGGGAGAACCTGGTCGCCGGGCACTCCGGCGTGGCCGCCCTCACCGAGGAGTGGGCCGCCGAGCTGCCCGTCCGGATCGCCGCGCGCACCGCGGTCGACCCGGGCGAGATCCTCCCCCGCCCGCTGGCCCGCCGACTGGACCGCTCGGCGCAGTTCGCGCTGATCGCGGCCCGCGAGGCCTGGGCCGACGCCGGCTACGAGACCCCGGCCACCGACGAGTCGTCCAAGCTCGCCCCCGAGCGCCTGGGCGCCGTGATCGCCTCCGGCATCGGCGGCGTGACCACCCTCCTCGACCAGTACGACGTGCTGAAGGAGAAGGGCGTCCGCAAGGTCTCCCCGCACACCGTCCCGATGCTGATGCCCAACTCCCCGGCGGCCAACGTCGGCCTGGAGGTCGGCGCCCGCGCGGGTGTGCACACCCCCGTCTCCGCCTGTGCCTCCGGCGCCGAGGCGATCGGCTACGCGATCGAGATGATCCGTACCGGCCGCGCCGACGTCGTGGTGGCCGGCGGCACCGAGGCCGCGATCCACCCGCTGCCGATCGCCGCGTTCGCCAACATGATGGCGATGTCCAAGAACAACGACGAGCCGCAGCGCGCCTCCCGCCCGTACGACAAGGGCCGCGACGGCTTCGTGCTCGGCGAGGGCGCGGGCGTGGTCGTGCTGGAGTCGGTCGAGCACGCCGAGGCGCGCGGCGCCCGGATCTACTGCGAGGCCGTGGGCCAGGGCCTGTCCTCGGACGCCCACCACATCGCCCAGCCCGAGCCGACCGGCGCCGGTGTGGCCCGTGCGCTGGCCGACCTGTTCGAGCGCAACGAGCTGGACAAGGCCGAGATCGTGCACGTCAACGCGCACGCCACGTCGACCCCGCAGGGTGACACGGCCGAGCTGAAGGCGCTGCGCAAGGAGCTCGGCGAGCACCTGGACCACATCGCCGTCTCGGCCACCAAGTCGATGACCGGCCACCTGCTGGGCGGCGCCGGCGGCATCGAGACCGTCGCCACCGTGCTGGCCCTGTACAAGCGGACCGCCCCGCCGACCATCAACGTCGAGGAGCTGGACGACGACGTGGACGCGGACATCGTCCGGGACGTGGCCCGTCCGCTGCCCGAGGGCCGGATCGCGGCGCTGAACAACTCGTTCGGCTTCGGCGGCCACAACGTGGTGCTGGCCTTCCGCACCGTCTGAACCGCCAGGACCGCCTGATCGCACACGCGAAGGGGCCGGCGCCCGCCACGGGCGCCGGCCCCTTCGCGTCGTCTCAGACCACCTGGTGCAGCCAGCGCACCGGGGCGCCCTCGCCCGCGTAGCGGAACGGCTCCAGCTCGTCGTCCCAGGGCTTGCCGAGCAGCCGGGAGATCTCGGCCTCCAGGTCCGCCCCCTCGCTGCGGGCGCGCAGCAGGACGGCGCGCAACCGGTCCTCGGGGATCAGGATGTCGCCGTGGATGCCCGTGACGGCGTGGAAGATGCCGAGCGCGGGCGTGCTGCTGTACCGCTCGCCCTCCGCGGTGGCGCAGGGCTCGCTGGTGACCTCGTACCGCATCAGCTGCCAGCCGCGCAGCGCGGAGGCGAGCTTCGAGGCCGTACCGGGCTCACCCTGCCAGGACAGCTCGGCCCGCCAGTGTCCGGGCGCGGCCGGCTGGCGGATCCAGTCCAGACTCACCCGTGCACCCAGCACCCCTGCGACGGCCCACTCGACGTGCGGGCACAGCGCGCGGGGCGCGGAGTGGACGTACAGGACTCCACGTGTCGTCACCGGGACCTCCAGGCTGTGGACGAGGGTCGCCTTCCCCAGCTGCCTCGCGTTCGTGCCTGTAGTTGATCCACAGTTACCCACGTTAGCCGACATTAAGCCACTAAATTGAGCAAAACGGACAGGCTTTCGCTCAATGCTAGTCGAATCCTGAACGAGGTCCACCCCTCGGTCGGATCTCTCCCCCGAACGGCCCCATCGCCAGGCGGGACCACCGTACCGCGCCGCCCCGCACCGTGGATGACGCACTTTCGGATCCGGCCGGAATCCGGTAGTGCGGCCGGTTCCCCTGCGCCCGGTACGCAAACCGCCCCGCGCGCACGGGGTGCGGCGGGGCGGCCTGGCGACAGGGAGTTGACCGGGCGTCAGCCGTCGAGGCGGACCACCATCTTGCCGGCGTTGCCGCCGCGCAGGAGGTCCAGGAAGGCGTCGGCGGTGTTCTCGAAACCGCCCACCACGGTCTCCTCGTTGCGCAGCCTGCCCTCCGCCAGCCAGCCGCCGACCTCGGCGACGAACTGCGGCTGCAGGGCGGCGTGGTCGCCCACCAGCATGCCCTCCAGGCGCAGCCGCTTGCCGATCGCCAGCGCCAGGTTGCGCGGGGCCGCCGGCGCGGTGGTCTCGTTGTACTGGGCGATCGCGCCGCAGAGCACCGCGCGGCCGTGCACGCCGAGCGCGCCGATCGCGGCCTCCAGGTGCTCGCCGCCGACGTTGTCGAAGTAGAGGTCGATGCCCTCGGGTGCGGCCTTGGCGAGCTGCTCGGCGACGGGGGCGTCCTTGTAGTTGAACGCGGCGTCGAAACCGTACTCGCCGGTCAGCCTGGCGACCTTCTCCGCCGAGCCGGCCGAGCCGACCACCAGAGAGGCGCCCTTGAGCCGGGCGATCTGGCCGACCATCGAGCCGACGGCGCCGGCCGCGCCGGAGACGAAGACCCGGTCGCCCTCCTTGAGGCCGCCGACCGCCAGCAGGCCGGCGTACGCCGTGAGGCCGGTCATGCCGAGCACGCCGAGGTAGGCGGAGAGCGGCACGGACGGGTCGACCTTCACCGCGCGCTTCGCCTCGACGGTGGCGTACTCGCGCCAGCCGAGCCCGTGCAGCACGGCGTCGCCCGGGGCGAAGCCCTCGGCGGCGGAGGCGACCACGTAGCCGACCGCGCCGCCGTCCATCGGCCGACCGAGCTCGAACGGCGGGACGTAGGACTTCACGTCGTTCATCCGGCCGCGCATGTACGGGTCGACCGAGAGGTAGGCGTTGCGGACCAGGATCTCGCCCGGGCCCGGGGTTCGGACCGGCGCCTCGACCAACGCGAAGTCGGTCGGGACGGGCCAGCCCTGGGGGCGCGCGGCGAGGTGCCATTCGCGGGCGGTGGCGGGCGCTTCCTGCTCGGCCATCGGGGTGCTCCTTGCTGCCTGAAAGGTTGACTTAATGAAGTAACGATGGACATGAAAGGTTCATGTTGTCAACTGTTCAGGTAGACTGTGGGTCATGGACACCCAGCCGACCCGATCCGGCGCGCCGCAGCCCGACGAGATCACCCGTGAGGTCGTCGACCTGATGGCCAACCTGGTCGCGCTCTTCCACCGCGAGTACGAGGAGGCCGCCGCCGCCCGCTCGCTCACCGGCGCCCAGGCCAAGGTCCTCGCCCTGCTGCGGCGCGGACCGATGCCGATGCGCCACATCGCCCAGACGCTCAGCTGCGAGCCGTCCAACATCACCGGCATCGTCGACCGCCTGGAGTCCCGCGGCTTCGTCACCCGGGAGGCCGACCGGCAGGACCGCCGGGTCAAGCTGGTCGCCGCCACCGACTCCGGCGCGGCCGCCTCCGAGGAGCTGCGCGAGTCGCTGAACTTCGCCCGCGAGCCGCTGGCCGCCCTCGGCCCCGACGAGCGGACGGTGCTGCGCGACCTGCTCCGCCGGATGCTCTCCGGCGCCTCCGGCCCCGGAGCGTGAGCAGCATCACGGTCCCGGCGGCCGATCCGGCGCAATTGGCAGGCATCCGGCTGTAACCGAACACTCCCCCGGAACGTCTAACGTTCGAGACTCGCACCGGCCTGCCCATGAGCCGGTGCGTGCAGGGAACGACACCAGAAGACGGAGGTCCCGGGGGGATGAGCAGCAGCTCGCGCCGGCGGCGCATCATACGGACCGCCGTGGGCCTCGCCGCCGTTCTCGTGCTGTCGGTGGCCGGCGCCGGCGCCTGGTTCTACCACCGGCTGGACAGCAACATCACCACCTTCGACGCGGGCGGCGTCGCCACCGAACGGCCGCCGGCCCCCGTCCCGGTCACCCCCGGCGCCCTGGTCCCGGTCAACGTCCTGGTCCTCGGCTCGGACACCCGGGACGACGGCAACGCGGACCTCGGCGGCGGCGATGAGGGCGTCGGCCACTCCGACACCGCGATCCTGCTGCACATATACGCCGACCACAAGCACGCCGTCGGCGTCTCCATACCCCGCGACACGCTGGTGACCATCCCGGCCTGCCGGCTGCCCGGCGGCGGCTGGACGTCCCCCAGGACCAACCAGATGTTCAACTCGGCCTTCACCGTGGGCGAGTTCCCCAAGGGGAACCCGGCCTGCACGCAGAACACCGTCGAGACGCTGACCGGCCTGCGGATCGACCACACCATCGTGGTCGACTTCAAGGGCGTCGCCGCGATGACCGAGGCCGTCAACGGCGTGGACGCCTGCGTCCCCAACGACGTGAACTCGCACAACATCCACCTCAAGAAGGGGATGCAGAAGCTCTCCGGGCAGCCCGCGGTGGACTACCTGCGGGCCCGCTACGGCTTCGGCGACAACTCCGACATCGGCCGGATGAAGCGCCAGCAGGCGTTCCTCTCCTCGATGATCAGGAAGGTCCAGGGCCAGGGTTTCTCGCTGCCGACCCTGCTCCCGCTGGCCGACGCGGCCACCCGCTCGCTCACCGTGGACGAGGGCCTGGGCACCGCGATGAAGCTGGTCGACTTCGCCCAGTCGCTCCAGCAGATCAAGCTGTCCGACATCACCTTCGTCACCACCCCCTGGCGCTACTCCGGCGACCGGGTCGCCCTGGTCCACCCGGACGTCGACACCCTCTGGAAGCTGCTGCGCGAGGACCGCACGCTGGACGGGCAGTCCACCGGCGCGGCGCCCGCATCCCCGTCCGCCGCCGCCTCCGCCTCCCCGTCCGCCACGACCGCCTCCGAGGCCTCGCCCACCGCGCTCTCGCCCGGCGAGGCGGCCGCGCCGATCACCGTCGTCAACGGCGTCGGCACCCCCGGGCTGGCCGGCAAGGGCGCCGAGGCCGTCCGTGCCAAGGGCTTCCAGAACGTCACCCTGGGCCCCACCAACGGCGGCCGGCTGCAGACCGAGATCGCGTACGACCCGGCGCTGAAGGCCCTCGCCGACCGGCTCGCGCCGCTCTTCCCGGGGGCACGGCCGGTCGAGGAGGCGGGCTCCGGGGGGATCACCGTCACCCTGGGCCGCGACTACCGCCCGACGGCCGGCACCGTGCTCGACTCCGTCGACATCCCGGGCGGGCCGGCGGCCGGCCCCACCACCACCGGCACGCCCACCCCGACCGGCGTACCCAGCGGCATCACCGAGAACAGCCGCGGGGCCGACACCGACCCCTGCGCCAACCTGACCTTCGGCTAGCCGGCGTCCGGCGGGTCCGGCAGACCGGTGACCACCGCGGTCAGCCGGGTGCCCGCCGGGAACGCCCCGGCCCCGGCCAGGTCGTACAGGGCGGCCAGCAGCTTGGCGACGTAGCGGCGCTCCAGGGCGATCCCGTGGCGCCGCTCGAAGCCCTCGGCGAAGGCCTCCAGCCCGGGCGGGACCCGGCCGTAGCCGCCGCCGTGGTGGTCGTGGTCGATCCGCCAGTTGCCGAACTCCCGCCCGTAGGCGGCCCGGTGCAGCCGGGCGACCTCGCCCTCCAGGTAGCCGGCGCCGCCGCGCAGCACCGCCACCCCCAGTGCCCGCGCGCCCGGCGGCAGGCCGGCCGCGATCCCGGCCAGGGTGCCGCCGGTGCCGACCGGGCAGCAGACCACGTCCCGCTCACCGAGGTCCGGCAGCTCCGCCGGGACGGCCGCCGCGCCGGTCGCCGCCAAGGCGTTGGAGCCACCCTCCGGCAGCACCGCGCAAGGGCCCCAGCGCCGTTGCAGGCCCGCCGCCACGTCCTCGTCCAGCTCGCAGCGCCCGGCCGTCCCCCGGTACTCGGAGCGGGACAGGAAGACCAGTTCCATCCCCGCCGCCTCGGCCGCCCGCAGCGACCAGTTGCGCGGTGCGTCGGCCAGCTCCTCGCCGCGGACCAGCCCGACGCTCTCCAGCCCGAGCGCGCCGGCCGCCACGGCGACCGCGCGCAGATGGGTGGAGTAGGCCCCGCCGAAGGTCAGCAGCCTGGTCCGCCCCTGCCGGACGGCCGCCTCCAGGTTGGGCCCGAGCTTGCGCCACTTGTTGCCCGGCACCGCCGGGTGCAGCAGGTCGTCGCGTTTGAGCCGCAGCCGCACCCCGGCCCACGCCAGCACCTCGTCGGTGCAGTCCACCAGCGGGGTCGGCAGCAGTGCGGGTTCGAGCATCGGGCCAGGATACGGAGGCGGGGCGGGGCACCACGGCGACGGGGGCGGGCCCGGGCGGCGGGTGGCGTCAACGAGCCCCGGGAGCGGCCCTATTCGGGTGATTCCCGGCCTGTCGGTACGGCCGCCGGGACCACCGGTCACTAGAGTGCGTGCAGATGACCACACCTGGTCAAGCCCGGTCGTCCGGGCGAAGGGTGGGGCGGGTGGGACTCGAACCCACGACCAAGGGATTATGAGTCCCCTGCTCTAACCGGCTGAGCTACCGCCCCGGTTCGCCGCGCGCACCGGTCGCCCGGCCGCGGCAGCAGCAGACGGCCCCGCGCGGCCGTCCCGGGCAGCATAGCCGGTCGATCACCCGTGGTGCGCGCCGGGGGCGCACATGGGTGCGCGCGGATGCACGCCTCCCCGCGCGGAGCAGCTCCGCTGGCGGGACCCCGGCGGCCCCCTGGAGCCTGGGCGGATGACGGTACGTGAGCTGGCGGCGGCCGGAGCCGCACTGGCGGTCCTCGCGGCGGCGGGCTGCACCACCGCGGCGGGCCCCGGCGGTGCCACCCCGACGGTGGGTTCGCACCCGGCCTCGGCCTCCGGCTCGGGCCCCGCCTCCACCGGCGGCCACGGCTGGAACCGGGAACGGCTGCGCGGCGCCCTCGGCCGGCAGACCGGCGTCACCCGCACCGCCAAGCCCACCGTGCTCAACGGCCTAATCGGCGCCGTCTTCACCCGCAACGCGGACGGCGACCACTTCTGCACCGCCAGCGTGGTCGACAGCGCCGGACTCAACCTGATCGTCACCGCCGCGCACTGCGTCTGGGACCCGCAGCTCGGCCAGCGCAGCGACCTGGTCTTCGTCCCCGGCTACCGGGACGGCGACACCCCGAGCGGGGTCTGGCCGCTGCTGGCGGTCACCGTCGACCAGGCCTGGAAGGACGACGGCGACCCGGACGTCGACGTCGCCTTCGCGGTGGTGCAGCCGCAGAACGGGCAACAGGTGCAGCAGGTGCTCGGCGCCAACCGGCTGGGGATCGACCGCGGCTACCGGCTCCCGGTGAAGGTCACCGGCTACCCCGGCACCAGCGAGGTCCCGATCACCTGCAGCAACACCACCACCGAGCAGAGCCCGACCCAGCTGAGGATCGACTGCCCGGACTACACCGGCGGCACCAGCGGCAGCCCCTGGGTGACCGACTTCGACCCGGACACCCGTACCGGCACCGTGGTCGGCGTGATCGGCGGCTACCAGGAGGGCGGCGACACCCCCGACACCTCGTACAGCAGCTACTTCGGGGACCGGGTCCAGGCGCTGTACGACCGCGCCACCGGCTGACCGGGCCCCGGACCGTCCCCGCACCACCCGGACGCCCCAAAGGGAAGGCGCCGGACGCCGGGGTTGGCGCCGCCGGGCGGGGACTGGTAGATCTTCCTCACGTACGGCGGTCCGCACGACCCGCAGGGGCCGCCCCGAGGACGAGACGGAGCCGCGATGGCCTCCCGCCCGGTACGGCTCCCGCGTGCGGCCCAGGCGGTCGCACTGGCGGCCCTGCTGCTCGCCGCCGGCACCGCGTGCGGCGGAGGGGACAACCTGCCCCCGACCGCCGCGGTCGCGCAGCAGAGCCCGGCGGGCGACCGGGTCGGCACCCTCTCGATCCACACCGCCGACGGCCCCCGGGCCTGCACGGCGAGCGTGGTGCACAGCCCGCGGCGCAATCTGCTGGTGACCGCCGCACACTGCGTGCAGAGCCGCCGGATCGGCCTGCTGGACGGCCTGGTGTTCACCCCCGGCTACCGCAACGGATACTCCCCCTACGGGAGTTGGCCGGTGCAGTCGGTCACCGTCGACCCACGCTGGTCGGCCGGCGACGACCCCGAGTACGACGTGGCGTTCGTCACCCTCCGTCCGGCGGACGGCCGGGAGGTCGAGGACGCGGTCGGCGGCAACCCGCTCGGCACCGGCCAGGGCTTCGGTCTCCCGGTCTCGGTGACCGGCTACCCCAACGCGAGCGGCGAGCCGATCACCTGCTCGGCCCGGACCAGGTCGCAGAGTCCCACCCAGGAACGTTTCGACTGCGGCGGCTACACCGACGGCACCAGCGGCAGCCCGTGGATCACCCCGACCGGCGCGGTGGTCGGCGTGATCGGCGGCTACCAGGAGGGCGGCGAGACCCCCGGCACCTCGTACAGCATCACCTTCGACGGCCGGGTCGCCGAGCTGTACCGCCAGGCCACGGCCTGAGGCCCGGCCGCACGGGCGGGACGCCCCGGACGTGCGGCACAACACGAAGGCCCCCCGGTCGACCGGGGGGCCTTCGCTCTGAGCAGACACCGGGCGGACCCGGTGAAGCTCCCGCATTTGGACTCGAACCAAAAACCTGCCGGTTAACAGCCGGCTGCTCTGCCAATTGAGCTATGCGGGATCGCGGTGACACACGCCACCACGGGCAGGCCGACCGCCCCCGGAGGGACCGCGACCTGAGCTCCCCCAATTGGACTCGAACCAATAACCTGCCGATTAACAGTCGGCTGCTCTGCCAATTGAGCTATGGGGGATCGGCTTCCGCTTCGGCCCCGGTTTCCCGGGCTCCTCGGCGCTCGCTGCGGGACATACATTAGCGCACTCGGGGGGGTGGTCCGCCAATCGCTTTCCCCGGCCCTCCCGGCGACCCCGCCCGGCGCGCCCCGCGCGCGCCCCGCGGAGCACCCGGGGATGCTGGGGGCGCGGACGGTTCGCCGCCCCGAAGGACGGGTAGGGCAATGCGGCAGACGCCGCCAGGAGAGGGTGGAATCCGATCATGTGGAAGCTGTCGTTGATCGTCGGACTCGCGGCCGGCTACGTCCTGGGCTCGCGGGCGGGGCGCCAGCGGTACGAGCAGATCGCCAAGGTCACCCGGCAGGTCGCCCAGAACCCCAAGGTGCAGACCGCCGCCGACAAGGCCAGGCAGCAGGCCGGCGCCGCCGCCGGGAAGGCGGCCGGAGCCGTCGCGGACAAGGTCGGGGACAAGCTGCCGAACTCGGTCACCGACCGGGTGCCGTACTTCAACCGGCCCCGGGTGGAGGACGACAGCTGGGGTACCTTCCGTCCGTGACCGGGCGGTGACGGCAGGGTGTCCGGGACGGCTCCGGAGCGGTACCGAAGGGGCAACACTTGCCCGGACGAACCGCGTCCGGACGCCCGCTGAGGCATGATCTCGACATGGCCATCGTCGCGGGGATAGACAGCTCGACCGGTCGCACCCGGATCGTCGCGTGCGACACCGGCACCGGCGCGGTGCTGCGGTCCGGCAAGGCGCCGCACCCCGCCCCCGAAGGCCAGGACACCCGGGCCGGCGAGGCCGACCCGCAGATCTGGCTGCACTCGCTCGGCGACGCGGCCGCCGGCGGCCTGCTGGAGGGCGTCCGGGCGATCGGCGTCAGCGCGCAGCAGCACGGCATGATCGGCCTGGACGCCGGGGGCGTGCTGGTACGGCCCGCGATCCTCTGGAACGACCCGCGCTCCAGCGGCGCCGCGGCCGCCCTGCTGGACGCGCTCGGCGGCGCGGCGGCCTGGACGGCCGCGATCGGCGCCGTCCCGGGCCCGACGTACACCATCGCCAAGCTGCGCTGGCTGGCCGAGTTCGAGCCGGCCAACGCCCGCCGGGTGGCCGAGGTTCTGCTGCCGCACGACTGGCTGGTCTGGCAGCTGCTGGGCCACCCCAAACGGCGCACCACCGACCGCGGCGACGCCTCCGGCACCGGCTACTGGTCGCCGATCACCGGCGAGTACCGGCAGGACCTGATCGAGCTGGCCCTCGGCCACGAGCTGAAGCTGCCGCACGTACTCGGCCCGGCCGAGCCCGCCGGGCACACCCCCGAGGGCCTGCTGATCTCGGCCGGCACCGGTGACAACATGGCCGCCGCCCTCGGCCTCGGCCTCGAACCCGGCGACGCGGCGGTCTCGCTCGGCAGCTCCGGGACGATCTTCGCCGTGCACGGGCAGGCCGTGGTGGACGCCACCGGGCTGGTCTCCTCGTTCGCCGACGCCACCGGCCGCCACCTGCCGATGGTCGCCACCCTGAACGCCGCCCAGGTGCTCCGCTCCACCGCCGCGCTGCTCGGCCGGGACCTGGAGGGCCTGAGCGAGCTCGCCCTGCAGTCCTCCCCCGGCGCCTACGGGATGGTGCTGCTGCCCTACCTGGACGGCGAGCGGACGCCCGCGCTGCCGCACGCGGCCGGCACGCTGACCGGGGTGCGGGCCGAGTCGATGACCCCGCAGCACCTGGCCCGGGCCGCCGTCGAGGGCATGCTCTGCAACCTCGCGGACGCGCTGGACGTGCTGCGCGCCCGGGGCGTCGAGGTGAAGCGGGTCTTCCTGCTGGGCGCGGCCGGGCGCCTGCCCGCCGTCCGGCAGATCGCGCCGCTGCTGTTCGGCGTACCCGTCGTGGTGCCGCCGCCCGGCGCCCACGCGGCCCGCGGCGCGGCCCGGCAAGCCGCCTGGGCGCTGGCGGGCACCCCCGAGCCGCCGCGGTGGGAGCTTCCGGAGACGGTCACCGTCACCCCGGACGCCGAACAGGACCTGCCGGTCGGCTCGGCGGTGCGCCAGCAGTACCGGGCCGCGCGCGAGCAGATCCACCCGGAGACGGCCGGGTGAGACGGTCCCTGGGACGGCCCGGTGGGACGTCCCGGTGGACGTCCTGTGCGGCGGTGAGAACGCGTCACCCCGCGCCCAGTGACAGCGTGGACTGCGTGGACTGCGAAGGGATCGCCGGAGCGGGGGTCGGCAGGACCTCATGGCGCTGCCCAGGGGCGCCGGCGACGACGGCCGGCTGACCGTCAGCCCGTTCGTCGGCACTGCCGAGCCGCAACGGCGCTGCGTGGCGGTCCTCGCCGGCCTCTGGCACGCCCCGGCCCCGGACAGCGCCGCCGGCTGCTCCACCACGGCTCCGGTGGGGCCTGCATGCCGGCCGGACTCGCCCTCGAACGCCGCTGGATGCACCGCAGCGCACCGGCCTCACCACTGACAGCGGCACGGCCCCCGGTACGCCCGGGATGCGCCCCGGATCCCCCGCTCCCCCGCGTCGGTCCTGGGGACCCGCGTCGTTCCGGGGAGGAAATGGTCGCGGCGGGGAGGGCTGCACGATGTGCCCTCCCCGCCGCGCGTCCCTGCGGTCCGGGGCAGCCTCCCCCCGCGAGGCTGCCCCGGCCGGTGGGGGATTCGGGACGTCAGGGAACCGGCCCGGAATCGGTGCCCGGACGAAGGATCAGGGCGCCGAAATCGGACCGGCCTGAGAACTCTGCACGACTGACGTGTGAATGTTCGAGTCGTCAGCGGGGGTGTGAGACACTTCCGTCCGTCTCAGCGCCATGACCTGGTGTTTGAGACGGCAGGCCGGTGAGGTTGGAGACGCGGGAGACGCCCCCAGGCCCCGGGCCGGTGCCCAACTCGGCCCCTGTTGGTCCCGCGTCCCCTGTTTCTGATGTTGGGAAGGCCTCATGGCATCCGCCTGGAAGCAACTGCCGGACGAGCTGTCCGGCCCCGCCCGACGCCTGACGGAGGAGCTCCGCGCCGTCAAGGACGCGACCGGACTCTCGCTGTCGGAGCTGGCGACCCGGACCCACTACAGCCGCGCCTCCTGGGAGCGCTGGCTCAACGGCAAACGGGTCGTCACCGAACAGGCGCTGGACGCGCTGATCGGGGCCGTGGAGTGCGACGGCCCCAGGCTGCGGGTGCTCTGGGCGGACGCGGTGGCGCCGGAGAACGTCCAGGAGCCGCGGGCCGGGGACGGCATGGAGCCCGGCATGGAGTCCGTGGAATCCGGCGTGGAGCCCGTGGAAGCCGGTGGGGAGTCCGGCGTGGAATCCGTGGAACCCGGTGGGGAGGCCATGCCGGAGGGCCCCACGGTCGTCCTCTCCGGGCCGGCGGCCGGGACGGCGGCCGGGACGGCGGCCGGGCCCGCGACGGAGGCCGCCGATCCTGCGGAGGACCTTGCCGTGGGCCCCGTCACCGGGGAGCCCTCCCCGGCGACGCCGTGGTGGCGCCGGCCGGTGGCGCTGGCGGCCGGCGCGATGGCGGCGGCGGTACTGCTGGTGCTGGCCGGGGTCCGGTACACCCACGGCGACAGGGAGGAGCCGGCCGCCGTCGCGCAGCCCGTCCCGACCTCGGCCACGAGCCCGGCCGCCAAGCCAGCCTCACCGGCCCCGCCGGCCTCCGCCTGCCAGGCGATGGGCTGCTCGCACAAGGACCCCAAGGCGACCGGCTGCGGGGCCGACGCCCGGACCCTGCAGACCAACAACATCGGCAAGGTGGTCATCTACCTCCGGTACAGCCAGAAGTGCCAGGCCGCCTGGGCCGCCATCACCGAGGGCGAGCCGGGCGACTCCTCCACCATCACCAGCAGCAGCGGCGAGACGGAGACGGCGCTGATCCACTGGGGGTACGACAACTACTCGCTGATGGTCAACGCGGGGGACCCGGCCGCGACCTTCCAGGTCTGCGGACAGCAGCCGGCCGGGGGCGCCTGCACGGTGAGCGCCTCCGACCTGGCACACCTGGTCGCCTCCACCCCGATCCCGATCGGCCCGGCCTCGCCGCCGGCCACGGCGAGCCCGACCGCCCCGGGCTCCACCACCCCGGGCTCCACCACCCCAAGCGTGGACGCCACCGCGAGCCCGGGTGGCGCCGGCCCGAGCGGCACGGCGCCCGTCAGCTCCTAGTTCATCGGCTCCCGGTCCGTCGGTTCCTAGTCCAGGTAGCCGCGGAGCTGCTCGGCGAAGGCGTGGTCGCGGAGCTTGACCAGGGTCTTGGACTCGATCTGGCGGATCCGTTCCCTGGTCACCCCGAACACCACCCCGATCTCCTCCAGGGTGCGGGGGCGGCCGTCGTCCAGGCCGTAACGGAGCTGGACGACCTGGCGCTCGCGTTCGCCGAGGGTGGCCAGCACCGCCTCCAGGTGCTGACGCAACAGCAGGAAGGTGGCGGACTCGGCGGGTGAGGCGGCGTCGGCGTCCTCGATCAGGTCTCCGAGCGCCACGTCGTCCTCCTCGCCGACCGGGGTGTGCAGCGAGATCGGCTCCTGGGCCAACCGGATCAGCTCGCGCACCCTCGCCTCGGTCAGCTCCAGTACGACGGCGATCTCCGCCGGGGTCGGTTCGGTCCCGCGCTGCTGGAGCAGCGCGCGCTGGACCCGGACCACGCGGTTGATCAGTTCGACCACGTGCACCGGCACCCGGATCGTCCGCGCCTGGTCCGCCAGCGCCCGGCTCATCGCCTGCCGGATCCACCAGGTGGCGTAGGTGGAGAACTTGTAGCCGCGGGCGTAGTCGAACTTCTCCACCGCCCGGATCAGGCCGAGGTTGCCCTCCTGGACCAGGTCCAGCAGGGTCAGCCCGCGGCCGATGTAGCGCTTGGCGACCGAGACCACCAACCGCAGGTTGGCCTCGATCAGCCGCCGTTTGGCGATCCGTCCGATCACCACCAGGGTGTCCAGCTCGCCGGCCAGCGGGTCGGCGGGCGGCGGCTCGCGGTTCAGCCGCTCCTCGGCGAAGAGGCCGGCCTCGATCCGGCGGGCCAGCTCCACCTCCTCGGCGGCGTTCAGCAGCCGGATCCGGCCGATCTCGCGCAGGTACTGGCGGAGCAGGTCCGCCGCGGGGCCGGTCGCGCCGGCCGGAGCCGGGTCGGCGTCGAGGTCGGGTTCGGCGTCCGGGTCCGAGTCGGCTCCGGCCGCGGTACCGGGCTCGGCGTCCGGGTCCGAGTCGGCTCCGGCAGGGGGTTCGGGCTCGGCTTCGGGTCCTGAGGGTTCAGGGCCCTCGGGGCCCTCGGGGTGGCCCTGCGCGGGCACCCGGGCACCGTCCGGCGGCGGAGCGCCGGCCCGGCCGTGGTCGTCGTGGGGGGCGAGCGGGTCGGTGGTCGGGCGGGTGGTCGCGGCAAGACCTTGGTCCACGGGCATCCCTCGGGGCGGGCGCGACTCTGGCGGACCCGCGCTTGTACGGAGGTGGGACGCCCTCCAGTGTGCGGCACGCCACACTCCGTGGCCGAGACTCGTGCGCGGACTTTCTCCGGAGAGGGCTACAGCCCCGCAGCACCCTGGCTGCGCAGTCGCTGCTTGTACTGCTCGAGCTGCCAGAGCTCGTTGCTCACCGCGTTCCACTCCTCGCTCGCGCCACGAGCGTGGAGCTGGTTGAGGTAGGCGCGCCCTTCGGTGATCCTCTGGTCCACCGCCTGGAGCCGCAGCTTCACCAGGAACTCCCCCGCGTAGATCGCGTCCGCCTTGCGGCGCGAACGCACCGGCTCCACGGTGAGCTCGGTCACCAGCGACCGCACCTGGTCGTCCGGGGACGCCTCGCGCACCTCGCTGGTGAAGTCGGCCCGGCCGGCCCCGTGCGCCGCTCCGCCGGCCTGGGCGATGGCCCGGCGCACGGCGGTGTACGGCGGGGTCGGGAACTCGTCCTCGCCGTAGTGGTCGAAGGCCGGGGCGACGAGGTCCGGGTGCTGGAGGGCCAGTTTGAGCAGCTCGCGCTCGACGAACTGGGCCGGGTCACGCGGGTTGAGGCGGAAGAGCGGGGTGACGGACCTGACCGGCTGCGGCTGCTCGGGGCGGCGCTGCTGGGCGTTGGCCCTCGGGTTCAGCTGGCGCTCGCGGTCCCAGCGGGCCAGCTGGGAGATCCGGCGGACCACGAACTGCTCGTCCAGGATGCCGAGCATGCCGGCCAGTCGGACGGCGTACTGGTGCTGGATCGAGCGGTCCTTGATCTTGGCGACGATCGGGGCGGCCTCCTCCAGCGCCGCCGAGCGGCCCTCCGGGGTCTCCACCCGGTGCCGGGCTACGGCCGAGCGCAGCGCGAACTCGAACAGCGGGACCGGGTTGTCGATCAGCTCGCGGACCGCCTCGTCGCCCTTGGCCAGGCGCAGGTCGCACGGGTCCATGCCGCCGGGGCTGACCGCGATGGAGGTCTTGGCGGCGAACTTCTGGTCGTCCTCGAAGGCGCGCAGGGCGGCCTTCTGGCCCGCGGCGTCGCCGTCGAAGGTGAAGACGGTCTCGCCGCGGTACTGGGAGGTGTCCATCAGCAGCCGGCGGATGATCTTGATGTGATCCTCGGCGAACGCCGTACCGCAGGTGGCCACCGCCGTGGTGACACCCGCCAGGTGGCAGGCCATCACATCGGTGTAGCCCTCGACCACCACCGCCCGGCCGGACTTGGCGATCTCCTTCTTCGCCAGGTCGATGCCGTACAGCACGTGGGACTTCTTGTAGATCGGCGTCTCGGGGGTGTTCAGGTACTTCGGGCCGTTGTCGTCCTCGCGCAGGCGGCGGGCGCCGAAGCCGACCACCTCGCCCGCGATGTCCCGGATCGGCCAGACCAGCCGGCCCCGGAAGCGGTCGATCAGGCCGCCGCGCTGACCCTGCGAGGCCAGGCCGCCGAGCAGGATCTCCTTGTCACTGAAGCCCTTGCCGCGCAGGTAGCGGACCAGGTGCTCCCAGCCCGCCGGGGCGTAGCCGACGCCGAAGGTCTGCGCCGCCTGCTCGTCGAAGCCGCGCTCGGCCAGGAAACGGCGGCCGATCTCGGCCTCCGGCGAGACGAGCTGCTCCTGGTAGTAGGCGGCGGCCACCTTGTGCGCCTCGACCAGGCGGGTGCGCTCGCCCTGCTGGTGGCGGGGGCTGTACCCGCCCTCCTCGTAGCGGAGCGTGATGTTGGCCTGGGCGGCCATCCGCTCGACGGCCTCGGCGAAGGTGAAGTGCTCGATCTTCATCAGGAAGGCGATGGTGTCGCCGTTCTCCTGGCAGCCGAAGCAGTGGAAGACGCCCTTGGAGGGGTTCACGTAGAAGGAGGCGGACTTCTCGTCGTGGAAGGGGCAGACACCCTTGTACTCGCCACCGCCACCATTGGTGAGCTGTACGTAGTCACCGACGACCACGTCGATCGGCAGTGCGCTGCGCACCGCCTGTACGTCTTCGTCCCTGATCCGCCCGGCCACCCCGGAAGTCTACTTGGGTGCCGTGGGTTTCCGGGGCGGCGCGGGACGGACCGGGGCCGGGGCTACTTCCAGGCCGCCCCGACCAGCTTGGCGTGCAGGGCGGTGGCCGAGGCGTCGGTGAGGGTCGCGATCTGGTCGATCACCGCGCGGAGGGCGGCGCGGTCGTCGTCCGCCTCCTCGTAGAGGGTGGCGAAGACCGGGTCGAGGCCCTCGGGGGCCCGCTGGTTCAGCACGTAGGCCAGCTCGGCGATCACGATCCGCTGGCGGGCCCGCAGCTGGGCCTGCTCGTCGCGCTGCATCACGAACCGGACGGCGACCGCCTTCAGCACCGCGCACTCCAGCCGGACGTCCCGCGGCACCACCAGCTCGGCCGCGTACCGGGTGAGCCGGCCGGGGCCGTAGCGAGCGCGGGTGGCCTGCTCGGCGGCCAGGCAGAAGCGGCCGATCAGCTGGCTGGTGAAGTCCTTCAGCCCGGCCCTGGCCCGGGCCGAGCCGTCGTAGGAGCCGGGCCACCACTCCTGGGCGAGCAGCCGGTCCAACGCCGCCGCCAGCTCCTCGGGCTCGGCGTCCTGGGCGTAGCGCCCGGCCACCTTGAACAGCTCGGCGCGCTCGCTCGGTGCCCGCAGCACGGCCGGGTCGATGTGGCCGGCCTGGAGGCCGTCCTCGACGTCGTGGGTGGAGTAGGCCACGTCGTCGGACCAGTCCATGACGGTGGCCTCGAAGCACTTGCGCCCGGCCGGGGAACCGGCCCGGAGCCAGCGGAAGACCGGCAGGTCGTCGGCGTAGACGCCGTACTTGGGCGAGGCCGGGTCGGTGGGGTGGGCGCCGTGCGTCCAGGGGTACTTGGTGGCGGCGTCCAGGGCGGCGCGGCTCAGGTTGAGGCCGACGCTGCGGCCGGGCCAGGGGGCGAGCCGGGCCGGCTGTTCGTCCTGCGGGGCGAAGCGCTTGGGCTCCAGCCGGGTGAGGATGCGCAGCGACTGCGCGTTGCCCTCGAAGCCTCCGCAGGCCTCGGCGGCCTGGTCGAGCGCCTCCTCGCCGGTGTGGCCGAACGGCGGGTGGCCGATGTCGTGGGCCAGGCAGGCGGTCTCGACGAGGTCCGGGTCACAGCCCAGGGCGGCGCCCAACTCCCGGCCCACCTGGGCGCATTCGAGGGAGTGGGTGAGCCGGGTGCGGGGGAAGTCGCTGCGCATCGGGGCGACCACCTGGGTGGTGCCGGCCAGCCGGCGCAGGGCGGCGGAGTGGAGCACGCGGGCGCGGTCGCGCTGGAACGCCGTCCGGCCGGGGCGCTTGTCCGGTTCGGGCACCCAGCGGGCCTCTGCGGCGTGGTCGTACGGGCTCGGGGCTGCGGTGAGGCGGTGCGCGGTGTCGTCCATATGGCAATCACGGTACGCCGCGGCTCCGACACCCGGGGTGTGCCGCGCGCGAAGGGGCGCGGGCCGGCGCGTGAACCCTTGCCTGCGCGCCGGGGTGGGCGGGGCGGGCGGGACAGGCGGGGTGTGGGCGGAGCACGGTCGGGGCGCGATCGGGGCGCGGAGCCGCCGTCAGGCGGCGAGCAGCCCGCGCCAGCGGGGGACTTCGGTGACCGCGCAGGCGGCGGCCAGGACGGTGACCACGACGGCGACCGGTGCCGGCCAGGCCAGCCAGGAGGAGACGACCGCGGCTGCGAGCTGGAGGACCACCAGCCCGATGGTGACCACGCCGGGGACCGCGACGATGACCTGCTTCTTGTCCCCCGGGGTGGCCAGGACGGTGGGGAGGCCGATCAGGACGACCACCGAGAGGACCGCCAGCACGACCGAGTGCGGGGCCAGCGCCCAGGGGGTGGCGACCCAGGCGACCAGCTCGGTGAGGAAGCGGAGGGCGTCGGCGAGCCGGACCGGATCCCTGGGCGCGGTGGCGGAGTTCACGGCGGCATGGTGGCACGGGGCCGCGGCGGGCGGAAGGGGTTGATCACGGGGCGGACGGCGGGCGGCAGCCGCGCCAGGTCGCGGCGGCCCCGGCGGGGCCTCGGGTCCGCACTGTGAGCCGTCGGCCGGTGGCGCACGTGCGCCGGCTCCCCCGGACGGTCGGGGGAGCCGGTGCGTCGCACGCGGGCGGGGGTGGGTTCAGACGACCGGACGGCCGCTGGCGGTGGTGGCGGGGACCGCCTCGTTGAGGTCCCAGTGCTCGGCGATCAGGCCGCCTTCGAGGCGGAAGACGTCGATGACGGCCCGGCCGTCGTCGCCCGGGGCGGCGGTGAACAGGGAGTGCGCGAAGACCAGCTCGCCGTCGGCGGCGAGGCGGCGCAGGTCGAAGCGGAGCTCCGGCAGTTGGGCGCGGAGGCCGTCGACGAAGGCGGTGAGCGCCGCGCGGCCGTCGGGGAGGTTGGGGTTGTGCTGGGCGAGGTCCTCGGCGAGGTAGCGGCCGGCCAGGTCGGTCCGCCCCTGGTTCCAGACGGTCTCCAGGTAGTCCCGGACCAGCTCACGGGCGGCGGCGAGGTCGGTGGCGGTGGTGGTGGCGAGGTCCTTGGTGGTCGCGGCGGGGTCGGTGGTGGCGGCGGCGGTGGTGGCGTTCATGGGACGGCTCCTGTTCGGGATCAGGCGGTACGGGACTGGACGGTGACGGCGGCGCCGGGCCGGCGGCGGACCGGGCCGCGGACGGAGGCGAAGTGGGACAGGCCGGCGAAGGCGAGTGCGGCGAGGCCGACCGCGGGCAGCGCCCGGGCGCCGAGGACGGGCAGCAGCGAGCCCGCGAGCAGGCTGCCGAGGCTGATGCCGACGTAGAGCATCGAGGCGTTGAGCGCGAGCAGCACGCCGCGCTGGTCGGGGCGGAGCGCGATCAGCCGGGCCTGCTGCGGAGCCTGGTAGAGCTGGCCGAAGAAGGCCCAGACGGCGAAGAGCAGCAGCGCTCCGGCCGGTCCGCGCGGGGAGGCGAGCAGGCCGGCGAAGGCCGCGGCCAGGCCGGCCAGGGTGACCGTGACCGTGGCCACGCCCCCGAGCCGCGCCGAGAGCCGGACCCCGCAGGCGTTGCCCAGGACGCCGACCGCCCCGAAGGCGAAGAGCACCCCCGTCACCGCACCCGGTCCGAGCCCGAAGCGGGCGGCGAGGTAGGCGCCGGCGACCCCGTACACGGTGAACTGGGCGGCCATGCAGAACAGCGTGGTGAGCACGGTCGCCGAGGCGCCCGGGGCGGCCAGC
This sequence comes from Kitasatospora sp. NPDC056181, assembly GCF_042266225.1. Taxonomy (NCBI): domain Bacteria; kingdom Bacillati; phylum Actinomycetota; class Actinomycetes; order Kitasatosporales; family Streptomycetaceae; genus Kitasatospora; species Kitasatospora sp. NPDC056181. The sequence continues at coordinate 9,214 of NZ_JBHJUK010000117.1, read as the reverse complement.
ACGGCCCGGTAGGCGGCGGCGGTCGGCGGCTCCCCCGCCGGGACGGCCGGGACGAGGGCGGTGACCAGGGCCAGCGCCAGCAGGCTCGCCCCCGCCACCGCGGCCAGCGCCCAGCGCCAGCCGACGGCCTCGCCCAGGTAGGAGCTGAGCGGCACACCGGCGACCGCCGCGACCGTCATTCCGGCGAACACGGTGGCCAGCGCACGGGAGCGGCGCTCCTCGGGAACGATCAGCGAGCCGACCGCCGAGGAGGCCGGGCCGAACACGGCGCCACCGAGCCCGGCCACCACGCGCGACACCGCCAGCACCCCGTAGGAGGGGGCGAGCGCGCCGAGCACACCGCCGGCGGTCAGCAGCGCCAGGCCGACGAGGAGTGCGGCCCGGCGGTCCAGCCGGCCGAGCAGGGCGGGGGCGAAGGGCGCGGCCAGCGCGAAGCTCAGTGCGAACACGCTGACCAGGACGCCGACGCTGCCGGGCCCGGTGTGCAGGTCACGGCCGATCGGCGAGCCCAGGCCGACGACGGCCAGCGAACTGGTGCCGAGGGTGAAGTAGCCGAGCGAGAGGGCCAGCAGGGCGGGTGCGGCGCGGTCGGGCCGGCCGGGGTTGCGAGGCTGCGCGGACTGCCCGGGCCGTTCCGGTCGCCCGGGCTGCCCGGGCTGTTCGGGCTGTTCGGCTTGCTCTTCGGCCTGCTGTTCGGGTTCGGGGTGGGGACGCATCGGAGCCCCCCTTTCCAATACGGTCCGTTGCGTATTGCTATTCCAATACGAGACGCACCGTATGTCAACCCCTGGAGTGGGCTCTAGAGTGGGCCCCATGACCGGACGACCACGCGACCCCGCCGTCGACGCCGCCATCCGCGCGGCCGTCACCGAGATCGTCGAACGCGACGGCTACCGGGGCCTGAGCATGGAGGGCATCGCCGCCGTCAGCGGCGTCTCCAAGCAGACCGTGTACCGCCGCTACCGCAGCAAGGGCGAGGTGGTGCTGGACACCCTCGGCGGCATCGCCGCGACCAGGCTGCCGACACCGGACACCGGCTCACTGCTCGGCGACCTGACCGTCCTGCTCACGGCGACGTTCGAGGCGCAGCGGACGGTCAGCGGCACCCTGAACCGGGCCCTGGCCGCGGAGGCGTTGCAGGACCCCGAGTTCGGCGCCCTGCTCTGGGAACGGCTGATCAAGGTGCGACGGGAGGCGGTGCGCGAGTTGCTGGCCCGCGGCCGGGAGCGCGGCGATGTCGTCCACCCGAACGACGACCACCTGATCGACCTCGTCTTCGGCCCGATGTGGTACCGGCTGCTGTTCGACGTTCCGTCGCTGACCTGGGACTACGCCGCCGAACTGGCGCGCAGCGTCACCCTGGTGGCCCGGGGCGGCAAGGGCCCCGGGCGCTCCCGGAGCTGACGGGCCGAAATCCGGCCGGCGACGGTCAGCCCCGGGCGGTGTTGCGCACGGCCTTGCGCACGGCCTTGCGCACGGCGGTGGTCAGTCCCGGGCGGTGTCGAGCAGGCGGCGGTCAGCCCCGGACCGCCTTGAGCACGGCGGCGGCCACGCCCTGCTGCCCCTTGGCGTTGGGGTGGATCGCCGCCAGGCCGGACGCCGGGAAGGGCGGCTCGACCCAGCGGTCGGCCTCCCCCGCGCACATGTCGTGACCGGCCGAGGGGGCGGCGGCGTCCACGAAGACCGCGCCGCCCGACTCCGCGCGGCCCTTGAGCATCGCGTTCAACTGCTGCTCCTTCTCCGCCAGGAAGCCGAGGTCGGCCGCGGCGACGGTGCCACCGAGCACCGGCGCGCAGGCGGCCGGGTCGGCCGGCAGCAGCGAGGGGTAGCCGACCACGTACACCCGGGCCTGCGGGGAGCGGCGCCTGACCTCCTGGAGCACCCGGCCCAGCCGCTCACCGGCCGCGTCGACCTTGCTCTGCACCTGGTCGACGGCGCCGCCGGCGGAGGCGTAGTGCTCGCGGCACGGCGACGCGGCCCGGCCCGATCCGACCAGGCCCTTCACCACGTCGACCAGGTTCTCCCTGGCGCACTCGCCGACAACCTCCATGAACCCGGCGTCGTTTCCGCCGATCCCGACCGTGACCAGCCGGGTGGCCGGGGTGAGCGCGTCCAGCTGGGGCGGGTTGGCCCCGCCGTCGGTCTGCTGGGAGCCCGTCAGGTCGCCGGTGCGGGCGCCGCTGCAACTGACGTCACGGAACTGGCCGTCCGCCAGCCCCAGCGACTTCGCCACCAGGGACGGGTAGTTGACCGCCGACCGGGCACAGCCCCTGGGCTCCCCCACCTGCGGGGCAATCTTCAGGCCCGAGGTGTACGAGTCGCCGAGGGCGACGTACGGACCGACCGGCGTGGGTGTCGGCGTCGGCGTCGCGGTGGCCCGGACGGGATGCGGGCCGTCCGGCGCGGGGGCTCCGGTTCCGTCGCCGCCCCCGCCGCTGCACCCCGCCAGCAGCGACACGGCCAGCCCGGCCGCCACAGCAGCGGCCCGCACCGGCAGCGGGCGCGCAACACGGAGCGGGCGCGCAGCCGAACGCGCGGTCGGGCCTGTTGCGGTCTGGCCTGGCGTGGTCGGGCCTGTGGGCACCGGCATGGAATCCCCCCGGGGGTCGGAACGGCGACGTCTCTCCCTGTGGCGGCCCGTCCCCCGGGCACCTCGTCGCCAACGAACGGGCGGCGTCCGATGACTCCCGCCCGTCCGGGGATTCCCGGATCCTGCGGTACGGCCTACTCGGGGCCGCGCTCGTGCTCGGCGAGGAACTGCTCGAAGCGCCGGCCCAGCTCGTCCGCCGACGGCAGGTCGACCGGCTCGGCCAGCAGACTGTCCCGGCCCTCGGCGCCCGCCACCGCGTCGTACTGGCCCTCCATGCCGCGGATCGCCGAGCGCAACTCGCCGTCCCCCTGGGCCAGCTGCTCCTCGATGTCGGCGTAGACCTCGCCGACCCGCTCGCGCAGCCGGGTGCCCGGCAGCACCAGGCCGGTGGCCGACTGCACCGCCTCCAGGATCAGCACCGCCGCCGCCGGGTACTCCGAGCGCGCCACGTAGTGCGGCACGTGCACGGCGAAGCCCAGCACGTCGTGCCCGGCCTCGGCGAGCCGGTACTCCAGCAGTGCCTGCGCGCTGCCGGGCACCTGGGCCTGCTCGAACCACTGCGGGTACCCGGCCGCGAGGTCCAGCCGGTTGCCGTGCGGGGTCAGACCGACCGGGCGGGTGTGCGGCACGCCCATCGGGATGCCGTGGAAGTCCAGCGTCAGGCGGACCTCGAACTGCTCGACCAGCCCGCGCACGGCGGCCGAGAAGCGCTCCCACTCGACGTCCGGCTCGGGGCCGGTGAGCAGCAGGAACGGCGCGCCGGCGGCGTCGTGGACGAGCTGGAGCAGGATCTCCGGCGGGTCGTAGGAGGACCAGTGCTCGCGGTCGAAGACCATCGCGGGGCGGCGGGCCCGGTAGTCCACCAGGCGGTCGTGGTCGAAGCGGGCCACCACCTGCGGCGACCCCTGCTCCAGCAGGTGGGCCATCACCTGGCCGCCGGCCTCGCCGGCGTCCATGAAGCCCTCGAAGTGGTGGAGCAGGACCAGGCCGGCGCCGGTGTCGGCCAACGCGGCGTTCGCCGCGGCCACCGCGGCCACGCCCTGCTGATCCAGCTCGTACAGCGCCTGGGGATCACGCACCGCGCACCCAACCCCGTTCTCTACTCGTCGACTCGTACCGGCTTCTCCTCGTCTGCAGCATGCCCGGACCCGCCGGAATTCCCGCGCTGGCCGGGCGTCGGACCGCCGCTGCACCGGTGAACGTCCGGCGACCCGCCGGAGTGCCCTCCGCGGCCCACCGGAGTGCCGTCCCGACCATGATCGCACCCTGATGGAAAACCGCTGGTCACGGGCGCCCGGAGGCCTCCGGAATGGCCTCCGGGGCAAACCTGCGCGGCCATTCGTGTGCCGCGAAGTGACGCACCGCCTTCTGGCGGGTATCGTCCTCTCGCTGCCTCGCATCGTCGCGTCGTCGTCACGTCGTCCGTAACGCCGTCGATCACGACCCGGCCCGGTGCTCGGCCAGTCACCCACGACGCATCTTGCCTTCACCTGGCCGCCTGCTTCCCTTCGCGCTCTCGTTTCCTCTTCGGCCATCTCGCGGACGCACACTGTCCCCTCGCTCATCCCGCCGGACCGGTCCGTAGACCCGTGTCCGTTCCGGCACCGCGCTGCCCGCCTCCGGGCCGCCGCCCCCACCCCGCTCGACCGGCCTCCGGCGTGCGCGGCCTTGGACGGGCGGCCTCCGGAGCCGGGGCGAAGTCCACCGCAGCCCGCGCCCTATCCCGGCACGGGACGCGCCCTCCGACCGATGAAGGACCGAAGGTTCCGTGCCCGTACCTGTCATCCTCACCGGCCGCACCGTGCGGCTGGAGCCCCTTGCCGCGCACCACGCCGAGGCCATCGCCGAGGCCGGCGCCGAGGACCGTACGACCTATGCCTTCACGGCCGTCCCGCACGGCCTGGAAGCGGCCCGCGACTACATCGCACGCGCCCTCGCCGACCAGGCCGCGGGCCGGTCGATGCCGTTCGCGACGGTGAACCTCGCCGACGGCCGGGTGGTCGGCTCCACGCGCTTCCTCGAACTCGACTACTGGCAGGGCCCGGTCGTCTGGCCGCCGGTGCCCGGTGTGCCGTTCGGCGACCCCGCCACGGCCGTCCCGGACGCCGCCGAGATCGGCAACACCTGGCTCTCGCCGCGCGCCCAGGGCACCGGCATCAACACCGAGGCGAAGCTGCTGATGCTGCGGTACGCCTTCGAGGAGTGGGGCGTGCAGCGGATCTCGCTGCGCGCCGACGCCCGCAACCTGCGCTCCCGGGCCGCGATCGAGCGCCTCGGCGCCACCTGCGAGGGCGTCCGCCGGGCGCACTCGCGCGGACTGGACGGGGTGGTGCGCTCCACCGCGTTCTACTCGATCCTCGACTCCGAGTGGCCCGCCGTGCGGGACATCATCGAGCTGCGGATCGCCGCCGCCACCTCGCCGAGCGCCCCGGAGCGGGCGATCAACCAGGAGTGCCTTAGACACGGCGGCGCCGCGCACCTGATCACGGCCTGACGGGGGGCGGCCTCAGGCCGGCGGGTCCACCAGACAGGGTCTCCCGGTCGCGGCGGTCCTCAGCACCCGGCTGAGGACGTCGAGGCCGTGCGGGTCCACCGGCAGCGCCGGCCAGCGGTCGGGGCTCGCCTCGACCACCGCGGCCACCGGGCGCCAGCCCCGGCGGACGCGGGCGACCGTCACCTCCCAGACCGCGTAGCGGTTCGGGCGGCAGATCCGGACGGTCCCCTCGTGGGTGTGGACGGTCCAGCGGAAGTCCAGCGTGACCGGATCCGGCCCGGTCCGGATGCGCTGCCACTCCTCGTCCGTCCACTGCACGTCCGGGACGGGGTGGGGGCGCGGCACCCGCATCCCTCCCCTCCCCGGCCCGTCCGTGACGCTGCCGGGCTCCGGGAACGCCCAGGCCGGAAGCGGCTCGCGGGCGGCCATCCAGGCCGCCGGGATGCCCGTGGTGCCGGTGTACGCGGCGACCACGCCGCCGGTGATGGCGGCGACGGTGTCCATGTCGCCGCCCGCTCCGACGGCCTCCCAGACGGCCGCCGGGTAGTCGGTGAGCCGCCGGGCCGCGCACCAGAGCGCATAGGGGACGGTGTCGGCCGCGCTGGTCCGGCTGCCGTTGCCGAGCGCCCTGGCCGCGACCCTGAGGTCCGGCTCGGCGAGCAGCCCGACGGCCTCGTCCAGACCTTCCTGAACGGCTCCCATCGGCGTGTGGTAGCTGACCTTCCGCAGGAAGCTCGCGGGTGTCATCCTCGTCGTCCGCGCCTGGACCGCGAAGGCCGCGGCCACCGCGACGGCGATCGCGCCGTCCACCGCCTGCGGGTGGGTGTGGGTGATCAGCGCCGTCTCGACCGCCGGCCGGATCACCTCCGGCGGATTCGCGGCGTACAGCGCCCCCAGCGGCGCCACCCGCATCGCCGCGCCGTTGCCGTACGAGCCCTGGCCGTCGAAGAGTTCGGCGGCCAGGGCCTTGGCGTCGCCGCCCTCGCGGACCAGCCGCAGCAGGCGGTTGGCGGCCGGGCCGTAGCCGCGGTCGAAGTCGTGCCGACGGGCGAAGGAGTGGGTGAGGTCGAAGGTGTCGACGGCTCCGCGTTCGGTCCGGGCCGCGTACACCGAGCAGGCCATCTCGGTGTCGTCGGTCCACGGCCAGGGGCCGGGCGGTGCGGTGCGGGCGGCGAAGTGGGCCGCGGCGGTGTCAGGTACGAAGAACTGGGCGCCGAGGGCGTCGCCGACGGAGAGGCCGTTGAGCGCGTCGAGCGCGGGACCGGTGTGAAGGGTACTCATCGCGCCCAAGCCCAGCCCCCCGACCGGTACGGCGTCAACCCCATTCCCGGCCCGCGACCCCGGAGAGGGACGTTTCGCATACCTCCGACCCGGGCGGGAAGCACCCGGACATGACCCGCGCCGACCTCCTCGACCCGCTGCTGCTGCTCGGCGCCGACCAGCAGCACATCGTCACCCGGGCGCAGTTGCGCCGCCTCGGCGTGCCGTCCGGCACCATCGCCCACCGGCTGCGCCCCGGCGGCCCGTGGCAGCAGGTGCTGCCCCGGGTGGTCTGCCTGCAGAGCGGGAGGCTGACGTCGCATCAACGGCTGCGCGCGGCACTGGCGTACGCGGGGCCGAAGGGCAGGGCGGTGCAGGGCGGCGAGGTGCTGCTGACCGGGGTCGCCGTGCTCGCCGACGCGGGACTGCCGTCCGCCGGGCACCCCGCGGACCTCGCGGAGGTCGACGTGCTGATCCCCGGCCAACGCCGGGTCGCCGACCGGGGGTTCGTCCGGGTGCACCGGGCGGCCGGGGCGATGCCGGGCGGATTCGAGCGGGACGACGGGCTCTGGAGCACCACCGTCCCCCGGGCGCTGGCCGACCTGGCGCCGTGCGAGACCGGGCGGCGCCGGTTCCGGGCGCTCTGCGCGGAGGCGGTGCAGCGGCGCCACTGCGCCTTCGGGGAGCTGCTGGACCAGCTTCTCGCCCGCCCCGGTGCGCTCGAACTCCCGCACGTCGCACAGGTGGTGGAGGACCTCGCGGCCGGGGTGCGGTCGGTGGTGGAGGGCGAGGCCCGGGAGCTGGTGCACGGGGCGGGCCTGCCGGACCCGCTCTGGAATCCGGTGCTCTTCCTGGACGGCCGCTTCCTCGCCGTCCCGGACGCCTACTGGCCGCACGCCTGCGTGGCGCTGGAGATCGACTCCCGGGCCTGGCACCTGAGCCCGGCCGACCACGAACGCAGCCTGGCCCGCGCCAACCGGCTGACCGCCGCGGGCCTGCCGGTCGTCCGCACCACCCCCGTCCGGCTGCGGCGCGATCCGGCCTCCGTGCTCCAGGAGTTGGCCGCCCTCCTCGCCACCGGCCCGCACGGCCCGCACGCGCGGATCAGCTGGCGACGGGCCCGGTGAGACGGCGGGCACTGCGCGGACGGGCAGCCCCTCCGTCCCGGCGGGCGCCGGCTCCGAACGCCGACGCCACCGGCAGACGGCGAGGGGCGGGACCGGCGGACTCCCCCTACCGGCCGCCGTGTTCGGCCCCGGCCGCGTCGGCGGCGGCCACCAGGCGCTGGAGTTCGGCGAGATGGCCGCTCAGAGCCGCACGGCCGGCCTTGGTGGCGGCGAGCCACGTCCGCGGGCGCTTGCCGACGTAGCCCTTCTTCACTGCCACGTATCCGGCCTCCTCCAGTGCGGCCGCGGCCTTGCTGAGCACCGAGTCGGAGACCGCGCAGTGGTCCCGGACGGCGCCGAACTCGGCCTCCGCACAGGCGCTCAGGAAGGCGAGGGCGGTGAGCCTGGTCGGGTGCTGGAGCAGCGGGTCGAGCGCGGCGGGCATCAGCGTGCCCCGAGCTCTCGCCGGATGCGGGCGTTCAGCCACACGGCGCCCGCCCAGAACGCCGCGCCCGCCGCGATCCCCACCGCGGCGCCCACCCAGCGGGCGTCGCCACCGCACGCGAAGGCGAGCCCCGCCGCCACCAGTGCCGCCCCGACCAACTGAAGGAACGCCCGGCGGACCAGATGCCCGAAGGCGGGCTCCAGCCGGTGCACGATGCCGCCGCTGCGGGCGGTGACCACGGCCAGGCAGGCGGTCAGCGCGGCGAAGGCCACGGCCAGCAGGATGCTCAGCCAGGCCAGGTGCGCGTGGGCGGCCTGGCCGACTCCCGTCCCGTAGAGCGCGAAGGAGACCGCGAAGGCCGGGCCGAACCACACCGGCAGGGAGCGCGGGGCCCGGGCGGCCGCCTGGGCCCGCAGGGCGAGGCGCAGCGCCTCGGCGGCGGGAAGGTCGACGGGCCGGACGGGTTCGGAGCTGCTCATGGAATCCCCCCTGGAATCCGCGCGAGGGCACCGCGCCCCCGGCGGTCCCACTATGGCACCCATATTCCAAGTTGGAAAGTACTCTCAGTGCCGCAGGACTCTCGGGACCGCAGAACTCTCAGTGCGGCAGGGCTCTCAGTGCGGCAGGGCTCTCATGGCCGCAGGATCCTCAGCAGCGCGGGTCGATCTCCTGGAAGCTGCCGTAGTGGTCGGCCGTCCAGTACTGCTCGCCGACACCACCCGTGACGACGCGTCGGGTGCCGCGGTCGCCCGAGCCGGGGGTGACGACGGTGAACTCGTGGTAGTAGCCGGAGGTCTTCCGCGGGAGGCGGTTCTCGCGGTTCTCGAAGACGATGCCGTCGGAGCGGTACGGGTACGGGCCGCCCTTGGCGATCAGGCCGAGGGTGTCGAGGGCCTGGCCGGGCAGCTTGGTGCGGCAGACGTCGGCGAGCGCGGGGTCGGCGGGCACCCAGGTGGCGGCCGGTGACGACGGCCCGGGCGCGGACGAGGCCGGCGCGGACGGCTTGGGCGCGGACGGCTTGGGCGCGGACGGCTTGGGCGCGGAGGACTTGGACGCCGCCGGACCCGTGGCGGAGGCCGTGCCCACGGCGGCCTCCGGGCGGCGCGTCCCGTCGTCCGAGAGGACGTACCCGGCCGCGGCCGCGATCACGCAGATCAGGACGGCCACGAGGACGAACAGGCGGTTCTTGCTGGTCATGCGCTCCAGCCTGGCAGCCGGCCCGGCCACCGCCGGACAGCCACACACGTGGCCACGGCCACACCCCGCGCACGAGGAAAGCGGCCGGGGCGGGAACGGACGCCGTTGTCCCGTGCCGCCCC
>NZ_JBHJUK010000116.1:0-29048 GCF_042266225.1 Kitasatospora sp. NPDC056181 | reverse complement strand
GAACGTTCCTCCTGGGCCGCCGCAGCGGTCCCACGACGGGTCAGTGAATGATGCCGGTGCGCAGCGCGACCGCGACCATGCCGGCCCGGTCGCCGGTGCCCAGCTTGCGGGCGATGCGGGCGAGGTGGCTCTTCACGGTGAGCGCGGAGAGGCCCATCGCGACGCCGATCGCCTTGTTGGACTGGCCCTCGGCGACCAGGCGCAGCACCTCGACCTCGCGGCCGGAGAGCTCCCGGTACGCGGCCTGCTGCGCTCCGGGTGCGCCCGGGGCCCCGGGCGCACCCGGAGCACCGGCCGCACCCGGCACGCCCGGCATGCCGGGGCGGCGCATCCGGCCGGCCAGGCCGCCGGCACCGATCGGCAGGCCGGGGCGGCCGGGCATGGCGACGTTGGTCCGGGTTCCGGTGACCACGTAGCCCTTGACGCCGCCGGCCAGCGCGCTGCGGACCGCGCCGATGTCGTCGGCGGCCGAGAGGGCCAGGCCGTTGGGCCAGCCCGCGGCGCGGGTCTCGGCCAGGATGGTCAGCCCGGAGCCGTCCGGGAGGTGGACGTCGGCGACGCAGATGTCGCGCGGGGTGGAGACCCGGGGGCGGGCCTCGGCGATCGAGGACACCTCGATCACGTCACGGACGCCGAGCGCCCAGAGGTGCCGGGTGACGGTGTTTCGGACACGGGGATCGGCGATGACCACCATGGCGGTGGGCTTGGTCGGGCGGTAGGCGACCACGTTTGCGGGGTGCTCAAGAAGGACCGACACCAGGCCTCCTGCGGGGAGTGGCGGACGGAACCCCGATGGGGGCGGTCGGAGTGTTCCGCGTTCGGAAAGGGTCACAGTCTGCTTCGGCAGCAACCGTGCCCGGCTTTAGCGAAAGATCACGATCTAGTGAGTAACAATACGGACAAATCGCGCAGACGACTGATGCGACATGCCTCGAATTCGCACAAAAATCGATCAGATTCATCGCAGATCGGTCGGTTTTGACCGGGCATTGACGCAGAGCGGGTCTGAAGTCACACTCCGTCAGCCCTGGGGGTGGCGTCGGACGTGCCGGGGGCCGACCGGCCCGGACGCCACTCGTCAGTGCGAACGCGGGCGCCGGCGGGCGGGCATCGGGACCACCCCGCCGAGTGACGGGGCGTCGGGCGCCTGCTGCTGCGCCGGGGCGGCCGGCGGCAGGCCGGCGCTGATGCAGAGCAGGTCCCCCCAGGCCGCGAGGTGCCGCTCGAAGCGGCCGTCGGCCGGCGTCCAGGACGCCCGGATCTCGATCTCGGTGGACGACGGGCGGTCCGCCAGCGCGCCGAAGTACTGCGAGGCGCACCTGGTCACCGTCCCGGACGGTTCCGCGAACCCGGCGCCGTGCGCCTGCAGGGCGTCCAGCAGCCAGGCCCAGCCGACCTCGGAGAGCATCGGGTCGCCGGCCATCTCCGGCTCCAGCTCCGCCCGGGTCATGGTCACCACGCGGAAGTCGCCGTTCCAGGCCTCCTGCCCGGCCGGGTCGTACAGCAGCACCAGCCGGCCGTCGGCCAGCTCCTCGCCGTCCACCTCCACCGAGGCGGTCAGCGCGAAGGCGTGCGGGGCGAGCCGGCGCGGCGCCGGGGCGGAGGAGAGTTCGAGCTCGGGGCGCAGCCGCGCCCCCGTCAGCGCCTCGACCGCGGCCCGGAACTCGCTCGGCGCCGCCTCCCGATTCGTTCCGCCACCTGTTCCGCCACCCTGTGCGGGGTGCCCGCCGACCGCTGCCATGACCCGAAGACTAGGTCGAAAACCCGGGTAATCGCCGTAACTTCCGCCTGTGCGGCGTGCCGGGACCGGCAAACCGGGCAGATCTTGGAGGAACCGACGAGCCTGCCCGGGGAGTCCGGTCCGGAGCGCGTGCGAAGATTTGAACCGTGAGCGAGACAACGGCAGACACCGCGGCAGCCCCCCAGGCCGGCGCCGCCCCCGGTCAGCAGTCCCCCGCGCGCCGCGGCGCCGCGCACGACTCCGCGTTCCTGCGGGCGTGCCGGCACGAGCCGGTGCCGCACACCCCGGTGTGGTTCATGCGCCAGGCGGGCCGCTCGCTGCCCGAGTACCTGAAGGTCCGCGAGGGCATCCCCATGCTGGAGTCCTGCATGCGGCCCGAGCTGGTCAAGGAGATCACCCTCCAGCCGGTGCGCCGGCACAAGGTGGACGCGGCGATCTTCTTCAGCGACATCGTGGTGCCGCTCAAGGCCATCGGCATCGACGTCGACATCAAGCCCGGCATCGGCCCCGTGATCGCCGACCCGATCCGCACCGCCGAGGACCTCCAGCGGCTCCGCCCGCTGGAGCCCGACGACGTCCCCTACATCACCGAGGCGGTCGGCCTGCTCGTCGACGAGCTCGGCTCCACCCCGCTGATCGGCTTCGCCGGCGCCCCCTACACGCTCGCCAGCTACCTGGTCGAGGGCGGCCCGTCCAAGAACCACGAGAACACCAAGGCCATGATGTACGGGCAGCCCGAGCTGTGGGCCGCCCTGGTCGACCGGCTCGCCGACATCACCTCGGCCTTCCTCAAGGTGCAGATCGAGGCCGGCGCCTCCGCCGTCCAGCTGTTCGACTCCTGGGTCGGCTCGCTCGCCCCGGACGACTACCGCCGCTCCGTGATGCCGGCCAGCACCAAGGTGTTCGACGCCGTCGCCGGCTACGGCGTGCCGCGGATCCACTTCGGCGTCGGCACCGGCGAGCTGCTCGGCCTGATGGGCCAGGCCGGTGCGGACATCGTCGGCGTCGACTGGCGGGTGCCGCTGAACGTCGCCGCCGAGCGGGTCGGCCCGGGCAAGGGGCTCCAGGGCAACCTCGACCCGGCCGTGCTCTTCGCGCCCACCAAGGCCGTCGAGACCAAGGCCCGCGAGGTGCTCCACGCCGCCCAGGCGCTCGGCACCAGCGGCCACATCTTCAACCTCGGCCACGGCGTGCTGCCCAGCATGGACCCGGACGCGCTCAGCCGGCTGGTCGCGTTCGTCCACGAGGCCAGCGCGCGCTGACCCCGGCGCCGTCCGCCACGGGCGGCGGACGTCACGGCCACGGGCCGCACGGCGGCGGGCCCCCTTCCGCGGGCGGGGGCCCGCCGCTTCGCCGTCCGGCCGCTCAGTCCTCCTGCGGTTCCCGTTCCTCCTCCGGTTCCGGCCGGTGCGGCAGGTGGGCCGGGACCGGCGGCACCACCGGGACCGGCCCGGGCGACCGGCGCCGGCGGACCAGCCAGAACACCAGCGCGGCCGGGCCCAGCACCAGCAGGAACGGCGTCACCGCGGCGATCGCCACGGCGACCGCCCGGACGATCGTGACCAGCGCGTTCCAGCCGCCGCCCAGCGCCGAGCCGACCGACGCCCAGAACCCCTCGTCCTTCCCCTTGTCCGGCGCCCCGGCGGGGACGGGACCGGCCTCGCGCCGCACGTCGAGGGTGACGGTGGAGAGGGAGGTCCGGGCCGACAGCTCCTTCAGCTGCTTCTGCAGCGACTCCAGGTCCGCCTCGCGGCGGCTCAACTCGCCCTCCAGACTGGTGATCTCGCCCAGTGTCTTCGCCTGGGCCATCAGCGCCCGCACCCGGTCCACGCTCGCCTGCTGGGTCTGCACCCGGCTCGACACGTCCGCCACCTGCTGGGTCAGGTCGTCCGCCTGGCTCCTGCGCGACAGCACCTCGCCGAGCGCGGAGAGCTGGTCCAGGGTCTGCTGGAAGGTCGCGGACGGCACCTTGACGGTGATCTGGCCGCTCTGCCCGGCGGCGTCCTCGCCCCCGCCGCTCACCGTCTCGGCGCTGACGTAGCCGCCGGCGGAGGCCGCCAGCCCGCGTGCCTTCGCGAGCGCCGCGGCGACGTCCTTCGTCCGCACCGACAGCTGCGCCGTGTACGCGATCAGCCGGGTGTCGGCGACCGTCACGGTGCCCGGCTGCCCCGCCCCGCCGGTGGCCGGCGACCCGGGCTTCGCGGCGGCCGAAGGCGGTGCGGGCGCGGCCCCGCCCACTGCGGGCGCGCCCGGCGCGGCCCCGTCCGCCGCCGGGGCTGCCGCGTCCTGCTTGGCCACCGCCGCCGCACCGTCCTCGCCCCGCCCGGAGCCGGCGCCGCACCCCCCGGCCAACACCGCGGCCGCGAGCGCCGCGGCCGCCACCCCCGCTCGGTACCCCGCCCCGCGCCGTCCTCGCACCACGATCGAGCCCTCCCCAAGTCCCTTGTCCGGCGCCGCGATCCGGGCGTCCGGACCATTGGACGGAGAAGACGGCCGGCCGGACCCGCCCGGGAGATCGCAAGTCGGTCACGGCTCGGCGGCGGCCCGGACAAGGCGCTACCCGGCCTGCCCCGTCGTCACCACGACACCCGCCCGCCGCAGCAGCGCCGCCGTCACCCCGTCGCCGGCCCGCAGCGTCCCGCCGAAGCTCCCGTCGTAGACCTGCCCGCACCCGCACGACGGACTGCGCGCCATCAGCAACGCCCGCCGGGCCCCGGCCGCCTCGGCGGCGGCCAACGCCTGCCGCGCCCCGTCCAGGAACGCCTCCGTGCAGTCCGCCCCCGTCGCGTCCACCACCCGGGCCCGTCCGTCCAGCACGTCCGCGCCGTCGCCGCCGACGATCTCCGCCGCGGGCCGCGGCGTCGCCAGCCCGCCGGCCACCTCCGGACAGACCACCACCGCCCGCCCGTCCTCGACCAGCCCGACCGCCGCCTCCGACGTCCTCGCCCGTCCGTCGTACCGGCACGGCACCCCGGCCAGGCACGCGCTCACCAGGACGGGCTCCGCCGCGTCGAGCTGCCGCCGCCGCACCCTGACCTCGGGCCCGCGGCCGCGCTCGGGCAGGACGGCGACGGTGACCACCTCGTCGTCCTCGCCGGCGGCGGGGGAGCCGAGGACCCGGCAGGGGACGCCGACCGCCGCCGGGTACGGGAAGCCGGCGTCGAACTGCTCCTCGGACAGGGTGCCGGTCCCGAACATCACGATCTTGTCGACCACCGCCCACTGCCGCCCGTCCACGTCCGTGAACCGGACCTCCACGACGTACGGCCAGTCGCCGTCGTCAACGCAGCGGACCGCCTCACCCTGCAGATACATCCGAGCCCCTTCGCCGGTCGCCCCAGACGCTACCTTGGGCGCATGAGCGAGCTGCCGGACTGGATGTACCCGCCCCGGGACGAGGGGTGGATCGCCGAGGACCTCGACCACCTGCCGCAGGCGCCGCGGCACACCGAACTGATCGACGGGGCACTGGTCTTCCGGCTGTCCCCGCAGCGTTGGTGGCACGGTGAGCTCGTCACCGACCTGGTCGTCGCGCTGCGGGCCCAGATCCCGCCGGGCAGTCGTGCGGGACGGGAGATGACGATCAAGCTGGACCGGCGGAACCGGCCGGAGCCCGACGTTCTCGTCACCACCGCCGAGTACGACCCCGAGCGAACTCGGTTCACGCCCGACGAGGTCTCGCTCGTCGTCGAGGTGGTCTCCCCGGAGTCCGCGCACCGCGACCGCACCGTCAAGGTGCGCAAGTACGCCGAGGCCGGCATCCCGCACTACTGGGTGATCGAGGACGAGGACGGGCGGCCGGTCGTGCACGCCTACGAGCTCGACGCCGCCACCTCGTCCTACGCCCCCGCCGGGATCTTCCGGGGGCGGCTGCAGCGGCCCGTGCCGTTCCCCGTGGACATCGACCTCGACGCGCTCGTGCCGGCGGCGAAGCGCCCGGAGCGGGCGGACTGAGGCGGGGATGTAAGGACCTGCGAGACTGCGGACATGGCGCAAGCACAGGTCGTGGTGATCGGTGGCGGTATCGCGGGGCTGGCCGCGGCCGCGTTTCTCAGCGGGGCGGCAGGCGGGCCCGCGCGGGCCCGGGTGACGCTGTTGGAGGCGTCCGAGCGGCTCGGCGGGAAGCTGTCGGGCGGCGAGGTCGGCGGGGTCCCGGTGGACCTCGGGGCCGAGTCGATGCTGGCCCGGCGGCCGGAGGCGGTCGAGCTGGCGCGGGCGGTCGGGCTGGGCGCGGAGCTGGAGCCGCCGACCACCGCCAAGGCCGCGATCTGGACGCGCGGCGCCCTGCGGCCGCTGCCGGGCGGGCAGGTGATGGGCGTCCCCGGTGACCTGGAGGCGCTCGCGAAGTCCGGGGTGCTGACCGCCGAGGGGCTGGAACGGGCCCGGCACGAGGGCACCGGCGAGGGTGTCGCGGACGACGTCGCGATCGGGCGCTACGTCGCCGACCGGCTGGGCCGCGAGGTGGTGGACCGGCTGGTCGAGCCGCTGCTGGGCGGCGTCTACGCCGGGCACGCGGACGAGATCTCGCTGCGCGCCGCCGTGCCGCAGCTGCTGGCGATCGCCCGTGGCGGCGGCTCGCTGGTCGAGGGCGTGCACGAGCTGGCCACCCGGCCGCAGACCGTCTCGACCCCCGTCTTCCAGGGCCTGCGCGGCGGTATCGGCACCCTGCCCGTGGCGGTCGCCGTGGCCTGCGCCGACGCCGGCGTCGAGCTGCGCACCCGGACCGCCGTGGCGGAACTGCGGCGCACCGCCGACGGCTGGCGGGTGGTGACCGGCGACGGCGCGACGCTGTACGCGGACGCCGTGGTGCTGGCCGTGCCCGCGCCCGCCGCCGCCCGGCTGCTGCGCACAGACGCGCCGGGGGCGGCCGCCGAGCTGGACGGCGTCGAGTACGCGGGGATGGCGCTGGTCACCCTGGCGTTCCGGCGGGCCGACCTGCCGGAGCCGCCGGCCGGCAGCGGGTTCCTGGTGCCGCCGGTGGACGGCCGCCGGATCAAGGCGTCCACCTTCTCCTCCAACAAGTGGGGCTGGCTGGAGCGTTCGGCCCCGGACACCTTCATGCTGCGGACCTCGCTGGGGCGGCTGCACGAGGAGCAGGCGCTGGACCTGTCGGACGAGGAACTGGTGGCGCAGTCGCTGGCCGACCTGGGCGAGGCGATCGGCCTGACCGCCCGGCCGTACGACACCGCCGTCACCCGCTGGCGGGCCGGCCTGCCGCAGTACCCGGTCGGCCACCTCGACCGGGTGGCGCGGATCCGGGCGGCGGCCGGCCGGGTGGGCGGGCTGGCGCTCTGCGGGGCCGCGTACGACGGGGTGGGCATCCCGGCGTGCATCGCGAGCGCGCGGACGGCCGTCGACGCGCTCGACAAAGTGTTGACCCCGCTGACCGGGGAGAACGTCACGGAGAGGACAATGGGCGCATGACTGAGACCGTTGAGCAGCAGCCGGAGCAGCAGCCCGAGAAGAAGAAGGCGCGCGACCTGAACCAGGTCATCCGCTACACCATGTGGTCGGTGTTCAAGCTCAAGGGCGCGCTGCCCGAGGACCGCACCGCGCTGGCCGCCGAGGTGGACGAGCTGTTCGCCCAGCTCGCCGCGAAGGACGTCACGGTGCGCGGCACCTACGACGTGTCCGGTCTGCGGGCGGACGCCGACATCATGGTCTGGTGGCACGCGGAGGACTCGGACGACCTCCAGGAGGCGTACAACCGCTTCCGCCGCACCGCTCTGGGCCGTGAGCTGGAGCCGGTCTGGTCGAACATGGCGCTGCACCGCCCGGCCGAGTTCAACAAGTCGCACATCCCGGCGTTCCTCGCCGACGAGCGCCCGCGCGACTACGTCTGCGTCTACCCGTTCGTCCGCTCCTACGAGTGGTACCTGCTGCCCGACGCCGAGCGGCGCGCGATGCTCGCCGAGCACGGCCAGATGGCGCGCGGCTACCCGGACGTGCGGGCCAACACGGTGGCCTCGTTCGCGCTCGGCGACTACGAGTGGCTGCTCGCCTTCGAGGCGGACGAGCTGCACCGGATCGTCGACCTGATGCGCGACCTGCGCCCGTCCCGCGCCCGGCTGCACGTCCGCGAGGAGGTGCCGTTCTTCACCGGCCGCCGCAAGCCGGTGAGCGAGCTGCTGGCCGGCCTGGTCTGAGCCCGGCCGAGCGAGGGCCGGTTCCCCCGGGAAGGGGGAGCCGGCCCTCGGCGTTTCCGGTGACCCGGTGTTTCCGGCGGTCCGGCGTGTCCCGTGACCCCGGCGTGTCCGGTGACCCCCCGGCGTTTGCGGCGGTCCTCAGGGGCGCTCGCCCGCGAACTCGCGCAGGACCGCGGTGTAGTGGGTGCCGAGGTCGATCCGGGTGATCCGGTCCAGCCGGAACTTCACCGGCTCGTCGTACCAGCGCGCCTCGGTGTCGACCCGGTGCAGGCGCAGCGACTTCGGGCGCACGCCGGTCACGGCGCCGACCCAGCAGACGTCCGGTGCGCTCTCCTCGGTGTGCAGCGCGATGAGCCCGTACGCCCGGCTCGCCGCCTCGGCCAGGCCCGGCAGGTCGTCCAGCGGCAGGTCGCCGGCCGGCGGGCGGACCGGCCAGGCGCCGCGCCGGCGCAGCGCGCGGACGGTCAGCCCGTCCTCGCCGCCGATCCGGCGGACCTTGCGCAGGTCGGCGGTGCGGACGGCCGTCCAGCCGTCGAGGCGGTGGTCGGTGCAGTTGGCGAGCAGGGTCCAGACCGGGCCGGTGCCGACGACGAAGCCCTCCAGGCGGTCGGCGCCCGGCAGCGAGCGGCGCAGCCGGACCAGCCCGCCGTCCCGTACGGCCAGGTCGAGGGTGGGGACGGGCGAGGTGGGGCCCGCGGTTCGCTTCATGCCGCGAGTCTGCCGGGGGAGGCCGGGCGGCGCACCGGGTTTCCGGTCAGTGCCGGTGGCGCAGGGCCGCGCGCAGGCGCGGGTCCGGGACGGCGGCGGGGCCGATCATGGCGACGGCGGTGAGCAGTTCGCGCTCGTCGTCGTCGCCGAGGCCGTGCTGGCGGGGCGGGCGGACCTCGCGCAGGACCTCCTGGCCGACGGGGGAGGCCCAGCGGGTGTACGGGTAGACGTCGACCCGGGCCATCAGCAGGGTGCCCGCGGTGAGGACCAGCGGCAGCGAGAACCAGGCGAGCGGCGCCAGCGCGTCACCGTCCGAGAGGCCGCCGACGGCCACGGCGCCGGCCATCAGGGCCAGCGAGAGCAGCAGCGCGTGCCGGACCTGCCGGATCACCAGGACGGTGCTCTGCTGGACCGGTGCCGGGGTGGCCAGGCCGGCCAGGGCGAGCCGGCCGCCGATCTCCAGCACGGTCGGGTGGGCGGCCATCGCCCGGCGCAGGTCGTCGGTGCGGCACTGGCCGTCCGGGCCGACGGTGGTGATGACGGCCCGCTCCAGCCGGCTGCGGCCCCTCGGGTCGACCACGGTGGTCCAGCCGGTGTGGGCGAGGTGCAGCCGGCCCCGGGAGGCCATCAGGACGAGTGCCAGTTCGACCACCCGGTCCGGTCCGCCCGCCAGGTACGCCGTCTCGTACAGGCCGATCCCGACCGCCTCGGGCGGTCGGGGGCCCTCCTGGTCGGCGAGCGCGTCGGCGGTGGCGGCCATCCGGACCAGCCGGATGCAGGAGAGCACCGCGGCGGCGCAGGCCGGGATCAGGAAGAGCAACCACATGGGCTTGTTGTAGACCCGCCTTCACTCCGGGCGGAACGGATTCCCGGACCGCGATACCGAACTGTGACTCGGGAGGCCGGTGGGAGTTCGAGGCCGGACCCTACGAGCCGCACGAGCTGCCTCCGCCGCAGCTGGAACCGCAGCTGGAGGAGGACGAGGAGCCGCAGCTGCTGGAGCTGGAGCCGCAACCGGACGAGGAGGACGAGCCGCAGCTGCCGGAGGAGGAGCCGCAGCCCGAACCGGAGGAGGAGCCGCAGCCCGAACCGGAGGAGCCGGAGTCGGACGAGGCGCCGCACCAGGTGGCCGGGTTGGAGGAGGAGCCGGAGGAGGACGAAGCCGTGGAGGAGGCCATGCCGGCGGCCACCCTGGCGGCCTCCTCCTCGGCCGCCGCGGCGGCGAGCATCGCCTCCTGGAGCTCCGCGTCCTCCAGCCCGGACGCGGCCAGCCCGCCGAGCGCGATCGCGCCGAGCAGCGCGGCGCCGGTCGCCAGGGGTGTCACGGCGTCGGCGGGCGTCCACGGCTTGCCGGTGTCCATCAGGGCGAGCTGGCGGCGTCCGGCGGGCGTGATCCGGCCCTTGAGCGGCCAGGAGACGATCACTGACGCCAGCCCGACGATCAGCAGGACCGCCGGGATCCAGAGCGCCGGGCGGTCCGCTTCGCCGTTGTCCAGGACGTAGGCGAGGACGGTGCTCAGCACCACGACCAGCAGGGCCAGCCAGAGCGGTCGGCGCGCCACCTTGGCCCGGCGCAGCAGGACGGGGTTGCGCAGCAGCCCGCGGTGGGCGAGTCCGTCGCCCAGCTTCTGGACGGCGGCCGAGCGCATCACCGCGCGCCGCAGCGGGGCCAGCTCGCGCTGCCCGGCCGGGCCGAGCGCCTCGATGATCGCCTCTTCGACGGAGTCGTACGGCCGGCCGCCGGTCAGCGTGACCAGGCCGTCCCGGTTGACGACGACCCGGCCCGACTGGTGCATCCGGACGAACGCGGTGTCGAAGACCCGGCCGGGCCCGCCGGAGAGGAAGGCGGTGTCGAGCAGCGGCAGCCCGCGCCCGGGCAGGCCCTTGGCCTGCGGGACCCTCTGGGCCGCCTGCTTGGTCTGCGGTGCGTAGAGCGCGGCGGCGACCAGCAGGACGGCTGGTACGAGGAAGTACGTGTTGTGCCACATGGGCGGATTCCCCCGGATGGTGAACGAAGCGGAGAGCGGGTCAGTGGTGCCGGCGGGCGGGCAGCAGCGCCCGGCGCAGGCGGGTGAGCGGGCCGGGCACCGGCTCCGGGGCGGGGCCGCGGAGCCACAGCTCCAGGGCCTGCCGCCGTTCCGGGCCGAGCCCCTCCCCGGGGCCGTAGGCCGAGGTGTTGGCCAGCGCCCACGCGGCGAAGGCGCGGGCGTCGGCGCGGTACCCGCCGGTCTGCGGGTGGCGGCGCGCGAAGGCGAGGAACAGCGGCCCGTACTGCGGCCCGAGCAGCCGGGGCAGCTCCGGGGCCACCTTGGCCGCGGTGTCCCTGCGCTTGTGGGCCAGGCCCAGTGCCTGGGCGTGGACCTGGGCCTCGTCGAAGCCCGGCGGGACCGGCCCGCCCGCCACCAGGGCGGCCAGCAGGGCCTCCTGGCGCTCGGCCAGCCGGGCGCGGGCGGCGGCGAGCTCGCCGTCCTCCGATGTCGTCACGGTCGCCGGGCCCCTTCCAGCACGCGCCGGACGGCGTCCAGTTCGGCGGCCAGCTCCCCGGGCGGCGGGAAGTTCGCGTCCCGCTCCAGCAGGACGCCGGGCGGCGCGACCCGCGCGCACAGCTCGGCCAGCACCTCCAGCACCGGCTCGGTGACGGGGTGCGCGTGCGTGTCGTGCCAGACGCCGTCGACCAGCCGCCCGCCCGCCACGTGGACGTAGGCGAGCGCCTCCAGCGGCAGGCGGTCCAGCTCGGCGGCCGGGTCCACGCCGAGGTTGACCCGGTTGGTGTGCAGGTTGGCGACGTCGATCAGCAGCCGGACACCGGTCCGCTCGACCAGCTCGGCGAGGAACTGCCCCTCGGTCAGCTCGTCGTCCGGCCAGGCCAGCTGGGCGGCGATGTTCTCCAGCGCCAGCGGCACCGGCAGCTGGTCCTGCGCGATCCGGACGTTCTCGGCGATCACCGCGAGCGCGTCGCGCGAGCGCGGTACCGGCAGCAGGTGCCCGGCCTCCAGGCCGCCGGCCCGGACGAACGCCAGGTGCTCGGTGACCAGTGGCGAGCCGAGCGCGTCGGCGGTCTCGGCGAGCCTGGCGAGGCGGGCCGGGTCGGGCCGGTCGGCGCTGCCCAGGCCGAGCGAGACGCCGTGCGGGACCACGGTGACGCCGCGCTCCCGCAGGATCCGCAGCGACTCCGGCAGGTGGCCGGCGCAGACGTTCTCCGCGACCACCTCGACCCAGTCCAGGCCCGGCTGGCGCTCGACCACGATGTCGATCTCGCTGCGCCAGCCGAGGCCGACGCCGAGCGTGCCGACCTGCGCGGAGGTGGCCGGGGCGGTGGCCGGGGCGGCGGTGACCCGGTCGGGTGCGGTGCCCTTGACGGGCGCTTTCAGGGCAGGGGAGGTCATCGGTGCGCCCCCTTCGGAGGGCTGGGTGGGAAGCCGTCGGCCGGCGCGGGCGTCGTCGCCAGGGCGGGACCGGGCTGTGTTGCTGAGGATGTCCCCGGACGCGGCGACTGCCAAGCCTCACCCGGTCATCTCAGAGCATTATTTGAGCTTGCCGGCCCGGTGGTGACCGACCCCGACCCCCTCCCCGCCACGGAACCGCAGGTGGGGGCGGTAAATCGGAGGCGGACCGGGGCCACGGCGGGCTACCGTGGCGCACCTATGACGACTCTGACGATCCGTAACTTCCGCCCGGCCGACGCCGGGGCCGTGGCCGCCGCCCACAGCGCGGGGCGCGAGCACCTGGTGCTCACCCCCGAGGTGTTCGTCTGGATGGACGCCAACCTCCCGGCCGGGCAGCACCACCGCACCCTGGTGGCCGAGCTCGACGGCCGGGTGGTCGGCGCGCTGCGCTGCGGCCTGGTCACCGGCACGACGACCGGGGGCGTCGGCTACGCCAACGGCAGCATCCTGCCGGCGTACCGGCGGCGGGGTGCGTTCACGGCGCTGCTGGCCGAGGCCGAGGCGTACCTGGCCGGGCTCGGCGTCGCCGAGGTGCACAGCTGGGTGGACGAGGAGCCGGGCGCGCTGGAGTTCGCCGCGAACCGCGGCTTCACCGCCGGCCGGACGGCCCACTTCGCCCGCCGCGACCTGTCACTGCCGCTCCCGGCCGCCCCCGACCTGCCGGCCGGTGTCGAGCTGCGCCCCGCGAGCGAGTGGGTGGAGGACCCGTACCCGATCTTCGTCATCGAGGCGGACGCGATCCGCGACGAGCCGGGCGAGGTCGTGATGGACGCCGCCGACTACGAGGAGTTCCTCCACGGCGACTGGGCCCGCCCGGACCTCGACCGCGAGCTGACGACGGTCGCCGTCCTGGACGGCGAGCCGGTCGCGTTCAGCGCGGTGCAGACGGACGGCGCGAACCGCTACTGGTCGGCGTTCTCGGCCTGCCGGCGGGACTTCCGGGGGCGGGGCCTGACCAAGCTCGCCAAGCTGGAGTCGCTGCGCCGGGCGCAGGCGGCGGGCTACCGGCGGGCGTACACCAGCAACGACGCGACCAACGCGCCGATGCTCGCCATCAACGAGTGGCTCGGGTACGAGCGCTGCGCGAGCGAGCGGAAGTTCGTCAAGCGGCTGGACGGCTGACGGGCGGGCCGGGGGGAGGCCTGCCCCGCCGGCCGTCCGTGGCGAGGCACGGGTCTTCACCCGAAGGGGTGAAGTGGGCGCATTGCCGACGGCGGGCGCCGGGTTGACGGCAGTGCCGGGAGTTCCCGGTGTTCTACGGGGCATCACCTCTCGGCAGACAGTTCGTGCCCGAGTCTTCCGCGCGGGGGATGCTATGGAGATCCTGCTTCAGGTCCTGGTCGGGTTCGTTCCGGCGGTCATCGGTTTTCTCGCCGCCCGCTCGCTCGCCCGCGCCCGGCTCTTTCTGCAGTACGGCTTCCTCCGCGCGCTGCTCGCGCCGTACAGCCGGGTGCAGATCATCACCCCCGGCATCGAGGTGGCGGAGTTCGCCTTCGCCAAGGACGGCCGCCGGCTGACCAGCCGGGGCCCGAGGAACGTCCTCTTCATGCCGATGGCCGAGGCGCGGGCGATAGCCCAACTCATCGACCTGCTGCGGAAGGTCAACCGGAAGGCGACGATAGAGCTGGTCGCGGCCGGCTCGCAGGACCCGAGGATGCCGACCTTCTCGATCGGCGGCCCGAGCGTCAACCGGTACTCGGCGAGCGTGCTCGGCGCGGCGTTCCCGGACTTCTGCATCGAGTACCCGGAGGCGGCCCGCGCCCGCTGGGGCGGGATGACCTTCGAGGCGCAGTACAACGCGGCGGACGAACTGATCCGGGATCACGGCTTCGTCTTCGTGACCCGTACCTCCCGGCAGGCGCCCTGCATCGTGGTCTGCGGGGTCTTCGCCTTCGGTTCGGCAATGGCGGTGGAGGCGCTGGCGGCCACCGGTCGGAAGTCGCCGCTGGCGGCGCTGTTCCGCAGCGGGGAGAAAGGATTCGCCGCCGTCGAGGGCCGGGTCATCGGTCTCGACACGGTGGACGTCACGGTGGAGGTCTGCCGGATCCTGCCCGCCGTCTGAGCAGCGGGCGGGCGCCGGGCACCGTGGATCCGGGGCTCGGAGGTAGCCCGGGAGCAGGAAGTCGGCCGGTCCGACCTCCCGCGTTCACCGGTCCGTCCGTCCCCGTGCATTGAGACGAAATGGGCCGGACCGTGCCGGTGCGAAGTAGGACAGGTCAGGATGGTCCGGGACAGGAAATGGCTTGAATCACAAGCCTTTTACTCCCATACCAGTCACATCATCGGCATAATCGCGCACATGACGATCAGCCGTGCGAACGTGAGCGCGATAGCCGAGGACCTGTACGTGTGGCTTCCGCCCAAGCGCGGCTGGGGGCTGGCCAACTGCGGGCTGCTGGCCTCGCCGGGGACCGCGCTCTGGATCGACACGCCCTACGACCCCTCCCTCGCCGCCGAGTTCCTCGCCGAGAGCCGGCAACGGCTGGCCGACGGCGTCACCGTCGACCGGATCGTCGTCACCCACGCCAACGGCGACCACCTCTGGGGCGCGGGCGTGCTCCCGGACGCCGAGGTGATCGCCACGCGCGAGGCGCTCGGCCACATCCACTGGGAGCCGAGCCCGAAGCAGCAGCACGCGCTCGTCACGGGCAGCGACCCGGCCTCGCTGCTCGGCGGCTACCTCCAGCGCCACTTCGGCCAGTTCGACTGGTCCGAGACCGAGCCCGTCCACCCGCAGACCGTCTTCAGCGGCGAGCTGGAGCTCCGGGTGGGGGAGTACCCCGTCCAGATCACCGCACTGCCGTCCGCGCACACCGGCGGCGACCTGATCGTCCACCTGCCGCACCAGCGCGCGGTGTTCACCGGCGACGTGATCTTCGGCTCGACGCCCGAGCAGCCCGGCGACCACCCCTCGCACTGGGCCGGCCCGCTGGAGAACGTCATCGGCGCCTGCGAGCAGGCCCTGGCCACCGGAGCCGAGATCTTCGTCCCCGGCCACGGCCCGGTGCTGGACCGCTCCGGGGTCCGGGACCACATCGCCTACCTCGGCTACGTCCGCGAGCGCGCGCACGCCCTGCACGAGGCCGGGATTCCGGCGCTGGACGCCGCCCGGCGGATCATCGCCGAGCAGCGCCACCCCGAACTCGGCCTGCCCGAGCGGCTGGTGCTCACCGTCGCCGCCGAGTACCGGCACCTGGACGGCAGCGAGGTGCCGAACGTGCTGGAGGCCATGAGCCAGGTCGCCCTGGTGGCCAGGGAGCTGGACGAGGAGGCCGGCCGCCCGTCGCGGCCCCGGTCCGGGCAGGACGCCCCCGCGTCGGCCTGACCCGGCGCCCGCGCCCGCACCGGCGCACCCCCACCCCCCTTCGATCGAGGACGTCCGAGGTTCGATGATGCAGATCGCGCTGCTCGCCCTGGCAGTGCTCGCAGCCGCCGCGCTCGCGGCGGCCGTTGTCCTGGCCCGCTTACGGACCCGCGCACTCGTCCGGGCCGTCGCCGCCGAGACGGCCGCCGCCCACGGCGAGGAACGGGCCCGCGCCGCCGACGGCCGGCTGGCCCGGGGCGAGCAGCAGCTCCGCGAGGCGCAGGCGCTCACCCGCCGGGCCACCGAGGAGGCGCAGCGCACCGAGACCCGGGCGCTGGCCGCGGAGGGCAGGGCCCGCGAGGCCGCCCAACGCACCGCCGAGGCGGAGCACCGTGCGGCCGAGGCCGAGCTGCACGCCCGCGCGGCCGAGGACCGCACCGCCGCGGCCGTCCGCCGGGCCGCCGAGGCCGACGAGCGGGTCCGCGCCCTGCTGGCCGAGATCGGCCACCTCGCCGCCGAGCGGGTGAGCGCCACCTCGCTGCGGCTCCTCCACCCCAGCGCTCCCGCCGACGGCCCGCTGGACCCGCAGGCCGTCGGCCCCGAGGCCGTGCGGCTGCTCCAGGCCGTCCTGGACGCCGCCGCCACCGCCGTCACCGACGAGCGCGAACGGGTCGACGCCGCCGCCCGCGCCGCGATGCGCGGTGCCACCTCCAAGATCCAGACGCTGCTCTACCAGATCCAGAGCCTGGTCCAGCAGCTCCAGCACGACAACGACGACCCCCGGCTGCTGGAGCTCGACTTCCGCAACGAGGTCGCGCTGCGCCGGATCCAGACCATCGCGGTGCTCTGCGAGGCCTGGCCCGGCCTGGCCCGGACCGACTCGCCGCTGGCCGAGGTGGTGCTCGGCGCGCTCTCCCGGGTGCCCGGCTACGCCCGGATCAAGGTCGCCAACCACCTGCGGGAGAACCGGCTGGCCGTGGTGGCCCGGGCGGCGGAGCCGCTCGCCATCGCCATCGCCGAGCTGCTCGCCAACGCCACCGCGTACTCGCACCCGGAGACCGACATCCCGGTCACCGTCCAGCAGGGCGGCCGTGGCGCGCTGGTGATCATCGACGACAGCGGCATCGGCATGGAGGAGGACCAGCTGGGCCGCGCCCGCCGCCTGCTGGCCGGTCCGCCCGAGGTGCTGCTCACCGAGCTGGGCAACCCTCCCAAGACCGGCTTCGCGGTGGCCGGCAAGCTGGCCCGGCAGTACGGCTTCGCCTGCCACATCGAGATCTCGCCCTACGGCGGCATGCGGACCATCGTGCGGATCCCGGCCGGGCTGCTGACCGTGGTGGACGCGGAGCAGCCGCTCTCGGTGCTCACCCCGCTGCCGCTGCGCGCCGGGGCGGGGCCGGCGCCCGCGCCGACCGTGCAGGTGGTGCCGACGCCGTACGACGAGTCCGACGATCGGAACGGGCACGACGGGCCGGACGGGCACCACCTGCCGACCCGGCACGCCGCGCCGGCCATGCACGTCGTGCCGCCGGTGCACGAGGTGACGCCGGGGCCCGCCGCGCCGTCCGACGGCAGCGGCCTGCCCACCAGGCGCAGGCGCCAGCCGCTCGCCCAGCAGCCGGCCGTCGGCGCCGCCCGGGCCACCGCCGCCCAGGCCCTCGGGGGCGCGTCGACGGATGCCCCGACGGGTGCGCCGGACGACACGCTCTCCGGCCTGGCCGCGCGGACCCCCGAGGAGGCCGCCGCCCGCTGGCAGGCGCTGCAACAGGGCACCGGCTCCGGCCGGGCCGCCGTCGCCCGGGCGGAGTCCGCGGAGGTCGGCCAACGGGCCGCCGAGGCCCTCCCGGCCGCCGTACGCCCGGCCGCCGACGGCCCCGACACGACAAGCCCGGCCGCCGCCGACACCGCCGACCGCACCGGCCCCGACCACATGGGCCCCGAGGCCGCCGGCCCGGGCCCGACCGGCCACCGCCCCGCCCAGCCCTCCGAAGGAGCAGAGCAGTGAGCAGCACGTCCAGCCTGACCGCCACCGACGAGATCTCGTGGGTGCTGACGCCGTTACTGGAGCTGCCGGGTGTCCTGCACGCGGTCATCGCGACCGGCGACGGCCTCGTCGAGGGGGCCTCGGACGGCCTCGGCCGCGCCTCCGCCGAGCGGGTCGCCGCGATGACGGCCACCGTGCACGCCGCGGCCCGCGCGTTCACCACCGCGTTCACCGACACCGAGCAGCCCCGGCTGGCGCAGACCGTGGTCGAGTCCGACCTGGGCTTCGCCATCGTCGTCCCGGCCGGTGAGAACACCTCGCTGGCGGTGTTCACCACCCCGGAGGCCCAACTCGGCAACGTGGCCTACCAGATGCAGGTCCAGGTCGCCGCCCTGGGCCACGCCCTGGCGAGCCCGGCCAGGCGGCAGGACGTCAGCGCCCGGTCATGACCGCCGTACCCCGCAGGAGGATGGTCCCTGCCTACCTGGCCACCGGCGGCCGGGCCCGCCCCGGCACGGAGGGCTTCGAACGGCTCACCGTGCTGCACGCCACGGGCGCCGAACCGCCGCAGGCGTTGCAGGACCTGGAGGGCGAGCACCGGCGCCTCTGGGAGCTGTTGCAGCCCGGCGCGCTGACCGTGGTGGAGGCCGCCGCCCATCTGCGGCTCCCGGTCAGCGCCACCGTCTTCCTCGCGGCCGACCTGGTCGAGGCGGGCTGTCTCCGGGCCCGCGCCCCGATCCCCCGCGCACAGCAGACCGACCGCTCCATCGTCGAGAGGCTCCTCGTTGGACTCCGCACTCTCCGGTAGCCCCGCCGGCAGCCGGCCGGGCGGCCAGGCCCAGGCTCCGGCTCCGGCTCCGGGCCAGGTTCCGGCTCCGGGCCAGGCCCAGGGCCGGGTGGGTTATCTGCCCGACCGGGACCAGACACTGATGAAGCTGGTCGTCGCCGGCCCGTTCGGGGTCGGCAAGACGACGCTCATCCGCACCCTCTCGGAGATCCCGACCCTCCACACGGAGGAGGCGATGACCGAGACCGGGGCCCCCGTTGACGACACCGCGCTCCTACCGGGCAAGGCCACCACCACGGTCGCGGTCGACTTCGGCCGCCTGACCCTGCCCGGCCAGGTGGTGCTCTACATGTTCGGCACCCCCGGCCAGCGCCGCTTCTTCCCGCTCTGGCGGGACATCGCCCGCGGCGCCGTCGGCGCCCTGGTGCTGGCGGACACCCGCCGGCTGGCCGACTCCTTCGAGATCATGGACATGGTCGAGGAGCAGGGCCTGCCGTACGCGGTCGCCGTCAACTGCTTCCCGGACGCGCCCGGCCACGCGGCCGAGGTGCTCCGGGCGCACCTGGACCTCCACCCCGCCACCCCGCTGGTGCTCTGCGACGCCCGCGACCGCGGCGCCAGCCTGGACGCGCTGATCGCACTGGCCGAGCACGTCCTGCACGGCCTGCCCGCAGCACCCGACGCCGCCCCGGAGCAGCCGTGACCAGCACCGACACCACCGGCACCGACACCACCGGCGCCACCCGCACCACCGACAGCGGCACCACTGCCACCGGA
Organism: Kitasatospora sp. NPDC056181; assembly: GCF_042266225.1. NCBI lineage: Bacteria > Bacillati > Actinomycetota > Actinomycetes > Kitasatosporales > Streptomycetaceae > Kitasatospora > Kitasatospora sp. NPDC056181. The sequence goes on along the minus strand of NZ_JBHJUK010000116.1, from coordinate 10,155 downwards.
GCGGACGACGGGCCGATCGCGTTGCACGGCCCGGAGTTCGCCGCCGCCCCGAAACTCGTCTACGACCGGTTGCGCCGCCACGGCCCCGTCGCCCCGGTGGAGCTCGCCCCCGGGGTCGAGGCCCTGCTGGTCACCGACTACCAGGCCGCCCTGGACCTGCTGCGCGACACCGACACCTTCTCCAAGGACCCGCGGGCCTGGCCGGAGACCGTCCCGCCGGACTCGCCGCTGCAGCCGATGCTCGGCTTCCGCCCCACCGCCTTCTTCACCGACGGCGCCGAGCACGCCCGCTACCGCCAGGTGATCACCGACGGGCTCGCCCTGCTGGAACCGCACCTGCTCCAGCGCCGGATCGCCGAGGTCGCCCACCAGCTGATCGACGCCTTCGCGGCCACCGGCTCGGCCGACCTGATCGCCCAGTACGCGCGCCGGCTGCCGGCGTTCGTCTTCAACACCTGGTACGGCGTGCCCGAGGAGCACAGCGCCCGGCTGGTGGCCGGCATCGCGGACATGGTGGAGTCCACGGAGCAGTCGGTCGTCGCCTACACGGACCTCGTCGCGGTGGTGACCGAGATGGTCGCCGAGCGCCGCACACGGCCCCAGCGCGACCTGACCTCCTGGTTCCTCACCCACCCGGCCCGGCTGGACGACGACGAGGTGGTCCGGCAGATCACCCTCACCATGATCGCGGGGCACGAGCCGACCGCCAACCTGATCGGCAACGCGCTGCTGCGCCTGCTCACCGACGCCCGCTACGCCGGCTCGCTGTTCGGCGGCGCGATGACCGCGCACCAGGCGATCGACGAGGCGCTCTGGCACGAGCCGCCGATGGCCAACCTCTCCGCCCACTACCCGCGCTACGACGTCACCTTCCACGGCCGCGAGATCCCGGCCGGCTCGCTGGTGCTCGTCTCCTACGCGGCCGCCAACTCCCAGGCCGCGCCGTCCACCGACGGCCCCGGGCTGGGCAGCGGGCAGTCCGCCCACCTGGCCTGGTCGGCCGGCCCGCACGCGTGCCCGGCCCGCGACCCCGCGCTGCTGATCGCGATCACCGCCATCGAGCAGCTCACCAGCCGCCTCAGCGACCTCGAACTCGCGACGCCCGCCGGCAACCTGCTCTGGCGCCCGGGCCCCTTCCACCGGGCCCTGGTGCACCTGCCGGTCCGCTTCCAGCCCGTCCCGGGGTAGCCGACGGGCGGCGGGGACGACCGCGGACAGCACGCAGGCCCGGGAACCGGACGGCGGTTCCCGGGCCTGTGGTACGCGGGGTCAGCCCTCGTCGGCCGGCTTCAGCGTCAGCGAGATGCTGTTGATGCAGTACCGCTGGTCGGTCGGCGTGCCGTATCCCTCGCCCTCGAAGACGTGCCCGAGGTGCCCGCCGCACCTCGCGCACCGCACCTCGACCCGGCGCATGCCGAGCGTGGTGTCCTCGATGTACTGGACTCGGTCCCCGGCGAGCGGCGCGTAGTAGGACGGCCAGCCGCAGTGGCTGTCGAACTTGGTCTCCGAGCTGAACAGCTCGGCGCCGCAGGCGCGGCAGCCGTAGACGCCGACCGTCTTGGTGTCGGTGTACTCGCCGGTGAACGGGCGCTCGGTGCCGGCTTCGCGGAGGACGTGGTACTCCTCCGGCGAGAGCTGGGCGCGCCACTCGGCGTCGGTCTTCTCGATCTCGTAGCTCATCACACGCTCCCGGTCGGCAGGTCCTCAGACGTTGGTGGCAACGTTCGCGAGGTGCTTCAGGCCCCTCTTCAATTCTTCCAGGATGGCCGGGCCCAGGTTGGTGACGTCGCCCGCGCCCATGGTCAGCAGCAGGTCGCCCGGGCGGGCCAGGCCGGCCAGCAGGGCGGGGGCGGCGTCGAAGGCGTGCTCGGGCGTCACGTCGGCGCCGGCCCGCCTGGCCGCGTCGATGATCAGCTCGCTGGTGACACCGGGGATCGGGTCCTCGCGGGCCGGGTAGATGTCGAGGACGACGGAGGCGTCGGCGAGGGAGAGCGCCTGGCCCATCTCCTCGGCGAGCTGCTGGGTGCGGCTGAACAGGTGCGGCTGGAAGACCACCAGCACCCGGCCCGCGCCCTCCAGGCCCTCGCGGATCGCCTCCAGGTCGGCGGCCATCTCGGTCGGGTGGTGGGCGTAGGAGTCGATCACCTGGACGCCGCCCGCCTCGCCCTTGAGCTGGAGCCGGCGCCGCACGCCGGTGTAGGCGCCGAGCGCCTTGGCGAGGTCGGCGGCCGGGACGCCGAGCGCGACGCCGGCGGCCAGCGCCGAGACCGCGTTGTGCGCGTAGTGCCGGCCGGGCACCGAGACGGTGAAGGACAGCTCGGCGCCGTCCAGCAGGACGGTGACCTCGCTGGTCATGCCGCGGGCGACCACCGACAGGACGCGGACGTCGGCGTCCTCGGCGGCGCCGACGGTGACCACGTTCAGGCCGTCACGGCCGGCCACCCGCGAGGTCAGCTCGCGCGCACCCGCGTGGTCGGCGGAGACGACCAGGGTGCCGCCGGGGGTGATCCGGCCGACGAAGGTCTCGAAGGACTCGTAGATCTCGTCGATCGAGGCGTAGTTGGCGTGGTGGTCGAGCTCCACGTTGAGCACGATCGCCACCTCGGGCGCGTACTTGTGGAAGCTGCGGTCGCTCTCGTCGGCCTCGGCGACGAAGATCTCGCCGGTGCCGTGGTGGGCGTTGGAGCCGGGTGCGTCGAGGTCGCCGCCGATCGCGTACGAGGGGTCGAGGCCCAGCTCGCCGAGGGCGACGGCCAGCATGCTGGTGGTGGTGGTCTTGCCGTGGGTGCCGGCCACCGCCAGCGCCCGGCGGCCGCCCATCAGCGCGGCCAGCGCGTCGGAGCGGTGGACGACCGGGACGCCGCGCTCGCGGGCGGCGGCCAGCTCCGGGTTGTCGGCGCGGATCGCGCTGGAGACGACGACGCTGCTGACGCCCTCCGGCAGGTTCTCGGCGGCGTGGCCGATGTGCACGTCGGCGCCGAGCGCGCGCAGCGCCAGGACGGTCTCGGACTCCTTGGAGTCACTGCCGGAGACGCTGGCGCCGCGGACCGCGAGGATCTTCGCCAGGCCGGACATCCCGGCGCCGCCGATACCGATGAAGTGCGGGGCGTGCAGGTCGTGCGCGGCGTCGTTCAAGGCGGGGCTCCGTACGGGCGGGGGCAGGACAGGGGGACAGCTGGGGTCGGACGTGCGAATCGTCCTCGCGGACGGGCCGCAAGGACGATTCTGCACCACCGGCGGGTCGGCTCAGGAGTCGCTGGCGAACAGCCGCAGCACCGGGACGCCCACCTTGTGCCGGGCCTGGGAGGCCCAGTCGCGGTGGAAGAACTCCTCCACGAAGTGCGGCGAGGTGAGCACGACCACCTCGTCGGCCTCGTGCTCCTCGACCGCCGTGCGCAGCCGGTCCAGCGGCTTCTCCTCGACCAGCTCGCCGACCGCCTCGGCCCCGGCCGCGCGCAGGTGGCGCAGGCTGTGCTCCAGCGACTCGCTGGCCACCGTCGGCCCGCTCTCGGACTCGTCGTGCTCGTGCACCACCTTGTCGAGGTGGCCGAGCGCGACGTCGTCCAGGGCCCGCAGCAGCTCGTCCTGCTTGCCGCGCGGCTGCATCAGGACGACGAAGGACACCTTCTCGTCGCTGTGGAGCGTGGTGACCAGCTCCACGTCGTCGTCGGAGAGCGCCTTTTCGATCATCAGTACCGTCTTGAACACGTGAATCCCTTCCAGTGGCCGGCCCCCGGGCCCCGGCATCGCATCCCATACTGCCCGGCGGAAGCTTTCCGCACGCTGCCCACCCGTCATCACACGGGCCACGCGGACGAAGGCTCCCGACCGGGATCGGGATCACATTCCGGGGATCACGGGGTCGGCGAGGCCGAGTGCGGGTGAAGACGCAGGTAGCGGGTGAAGAGGAATCCTTTCTGCTCGATCAATGAGACCAGCCGCATCCGCTGCACGTCAGGCATTTCCGCATCGTGGATGATGCGCGGCGCGTCGCCGGCCGTGATCAACGGCGCCAGCGACAGACACAGCTCGTCCAGCAGGTCCTGGGCCGCCAGCTGTCCCAGCAGCCGCGGGCCGCCCTCGCTCAGCAACCTCGTCCAGCCCCGTGCGGCCAGCGCCGCGACCGCCGCCCGCAGGTCCACCGAGCCGCGGCCGGCCTGCACCACGTCGGCCACCTCGGCCACCGCGCGCAGGCCCTCCGCCGGGGCGTCCTCGGTGGTGATCACCACCGTCCGCACCAGCGGCTCGGTGAACAGCGGCGCCGCCAGGTCCAGCCCCAGCGAGCGGCTGACCACCGCGATGGCCGGAGCCGGGGCCTGCCCGGCCGCCCGGCGCGCCTGCGCGAACTCGGCCCGCGCCCGCCCGGGGCGGTAGCCCTCGGCGCGGACCGTCTCGGCACCCACCAGCACCACGTCCGACAGCGCCCGCAGCACCCCGAAGATCCGCTTGTCGGCGTCCCCGGAGAGCCCCTCGGAGAGCCCGTCCAGCTTCGCCCCGCCGTCCAGGCCGGACACCATGTTGGCGCGCAGCCACGGCCGGCCGTGATTCACCTGGTCGGGGTACGCGTAGACGGCGGCCAGCGACTCCAGCGAGGCCGGATCGGCGAAGGACTGGGCGAGCGGGCTGATCAACTGTTGCATACCGCCAGTCTTCCACCGGCCTCCACCGGTGGCCCCGCCCTGAGGCGTGCACGACCAGGCGTACCCTCTACTACCGTGCCCGCAGCAGCCCCACACCCCGACGCCGCGACCGAGGCCGGGTCGATAACCCCCGCCCCCGTCGCGCTCACCGACCGGCGCCCCGTCGTTCCCGCCGAGCGCCTGGTCGCCGAGATGGTCCCCCCGCCCCGCTTCTCCGACGTGAGCTTCGGGACGTACATCCCCGACGCGACCCAGCCCAGCCAGTACGAGGCCGTGCAGGTGCTGGAGCAGTTCGCCGGCACGCTCAACAGCGTCAACGGCGCGGCCCCCAGGCGCAGCTGGTTCCGCCGCAGCGCCCCCGCGCCCAGCGGCCCGGCCGGCGTCTACCTGGACGGCGGCTACGGCGTCGGCAAGACCCACCTGCTCGCCTCGCTCTGGCACGCCGCGCCCGGCCCCAAGGCCTTCGGCACCTTCGTCGAGCTGACCAACCTGGTCGGCGCGCTCGGCTTCCAGCAGGCCGTGCAGACCCTCTCCGGCCACAGGCTGCTCTGCATCGACGAGTTCGAGCTGGACGACCCGGGCGACACCGTCCTCGTCTCCACCCTGCTCGGCCGCCTGGTCGAGAACGGCGTCAAGCTCTGCGCCACCTCCAACACGCTGCCCGAGAAGCTCGGCGAGGGCCGGTTCGCCGCCGCCGACTTCCTGCGCGAGATCCAGGGCCTCTCCGCGCACTTCCGCCCGATGCGGATCGACGGCCAGGACTACCGCCACCGCGGCCTCCCGGACGCCCCGCCGCCGTACGCCGACGCACACGTGGACGCCGTCGCCGCCCGCACCCCGGGCGCCTCGCTGGACGACTTCGGCGCGCTGCTGGACCACCTCTCCGCCGTCCACCCCAGCCGCTACGGCGCCCTGCTGGACGACGTGCAGGCGGTCTGCCTGCGGGGCGTGCGGCAGGTCGACGACCAGTCCACCGCGCTGCGCCTGGTCGTCCTCGCCGACCGGATGTACGACCGCGAGCTGCCGATCACCGCCTCCGGCGTCCCCTTCGACCAGGTCTTCCCGGAGGAGATGCTCCGCGGCGGCTACCGCAAGAAGTACCTGCGCGCGGTCTCCCGCCTGGTCGCCCTCGCCCGCGACAGCGCGAAGGGCTGACGCGGGGGCCGGGCCCGCGGCCCCGGCGCGGGATCACGCGTTGGCGCCCGTGTTGTCAGTGGTGGGTCGTACGGTGGACTCGTGCGACCCATCACGAGCATTGAGCGGTCAGAGGCGCCCTTCGAGGTCGTCAGCCCCTTCCAGCCCAACGGCGACCAGCCGGCGGCCATCGCCGAGCTGGAGCGCCGGATCCGCGCGGGGGAGAAGGACGTCGTCCTGCTCGGTGCCACCGGTACCGGCAAGTCGGCCACCACGGCGTGGATGATCGAGAAGCTCCAGCGCCCCACCCTGGTGATGGCGCCGAACAAGACGCTGGCGGCCCAGCTGGCCAACGAGTTCCGCGAGCTGCTGCCGAACAACGCGGTCGAGTACTTCGTCTCGTACTACGACTACTACCAGCCCGAGGCGTACGTCCCGCAGACGGACACCTACATCGAGAAGGACTCCTCGATCAACGAGGAGGTCGAGCGGCTGCGCCACTCCGCGACCAACTCGCTGCTCACCCGCCGGGACGTGGTGGTGGTCGCCTCCGTCTCCTGCATCTACGGCCTCGGCACCCCGCAGGAGTACGTCGACCGGATGGTGCGGCTCAAGGTCGGCGAGGAGATCGACCGCGACGTCCTGCTCCGCCGCTTCGTCGACATCCAGTACACCCGCAACGACCTCGCCTTCACCCGCGGCACCTTCCGGGTCCGCGGCGACACCATCGAGATCTTCCCGGTCTACGAGGAGCTGGCCGTCCGGATCGAGATGTTCGGCGACGAGATCGAGGCGCTGTACACCCTGCACCCGCTCACCGGCGAGATCATCAGCCAGGACGACTCCGTGCACGTCTTCCCGGCCTCCCACTACGTGGCCGGCCCGGAGCGCATGGAGCGCGCGGTCAACGACATCGAGCGGGAGCTGGAGCAGACGCTCGCCAGGATGGAGAAGCAGGGCAAGCTGCTGGAGGCCCAGCGGCTGCGGATGCGCACCACCTACGACATCGAGATGCTCCGCCAGATCGGCACCTGCTCCGGCGTGGAGAACTACTCGATGCACTTCGACGGCCGCGAGCCCGGCTCCCCGCCGAACACGCTGCTCGACTACTTCCCGGAGGACTTCCTCCTGGTCATCGACGAGTCGCACGTCACCGTCCCGCAGATCGGCGCGATGTACGAGGGCGACGCCTCGCGCAAGCGCACCCTGGTCGAGCACGGCTTCCGGCTGCCCTCCGCGATGGACAACCGCCCGCTCAAGTGGGAGGAGTTCCTGGAGCGGGTCGACCAGACCGTGTACCTCTCGGCCACCCCGGGCCCGTACGAGCTGTCGCGCGGCGACGGCCAGGTCGAGCAGATCATCCGCCCGACCGGCCTGATCGACCCCGAGGTGATCGTCAAGCCGACCGAGGGCCAGATCGACGACCTGGTGCACGAGGTCCGCAAGCGGGTCGAGCGGGACGAGCGCGTCCTGGTCACCACGCTCACCAAGAAGATGGCCGAGGACCTCACCGACTACATGCTCGGCCTGGACATCCGGGTCCGGTACCTGCACAGCGACGTCGACACGCTGCGCCGGGTCGAGCTGCTGCGCGAGCTGCGGGCCGGCCGGTACGACGTGCTGGTCGGCATCAACCTGCTCCGCGAGGGCCTCGACCTGCCCGAGGTCTCCCTGGTGGCGATCCTGGACGCGGACAAGGAGGGCTTCCTGCGCTCCGGCACCTCGCTGATCCAGACCATCGGCCGCGCCGCCCGCAACGTCTCCGGCCAGGTCCACATGTACGCGGACCGGATCACCCCCTCGATGGAGAAGGCGATCGAGGAGACCAACCGCCGCCGGGACGTCCAGCAGGCCTACAACAAGAAGCACGGCATCGACCCGCAGCCGCTGCGCAAGAAGATCGGCGACATCCTGGACACCCTCGCCCGCGAGGACGTGGACACCGACGAGCTGCTCTCCACCGGGTACCGGGGTGCGGCCGCCAAGGGCAAGGCCCCGGTGCCGGCGCTCGGCGCGGACCGCAAGCCGGCCAAGTCCATGCCGGCCGCCGAGCTCGCCGACCTGATCCAGTCGATGACGGACCGGATGCACGCGGCCGCGACGGACCTCCAGTTCGAGGTTGCGGCCCGGCTGCGCGACGAGGTCAAGGAGCTGAAGAAGGAGCTGCGGCAGATGCGCGAGGCCGGCATCGCCTGACGCCTCCCGGCGCACCGCCGCGGGGCTTGGCCGGTTCTGACACCGGTCAAGCCCCGGGGTGTCTCAGCCTTGCCACAAACGGGTAGACGCTGACCGGTGCGCCCGACCGCAGGCCATAGGCTTGTCTGCGGTGCCGTCCGGGGACGAGGGCGGTCGCACCAGGGGGCCTCAGCCGGGGGACGGCAACGGGGTGTTCCACCGTGGAGCCGGCGCGGAGACCGACCGCGCGGCTGGGCAGAGAGGACAACGCCGTGTCGGTGAACCTTGCCAAGGGGCAGCAGGTCAGCCTGCAGAAGGGTTCGGGCGAATCGCTGACCATCGTCCGGATGGGGCTGGGGTGGAAGGCGGCGCCCAAGCGGGGCCTCTTCGGCAGCCGCACCCGGCAGATCGACCTGGACGCCTCGGCGCTGCTGTACGCCGAGCAGACCCCGTCCGACGTGGTTTTCTTCCAGCACCTGGAGAGCAACGACGGGTCCGTCCGGCACACCGGCGACAACCTGGTCGGCGGCACCGGTGCGGGCGGGGACGACGAGTCGATCCTGGTCGACCTGGTGCACGTGCCGGCGCACATCACCCAGGTGGTGTTCACGGTCAGCTCCTACACCGGGCAGACCTTCGCCGAGGTGCAGAACGCGTACTGCCGGCTGGTGGACGAGTCCACCGGTCTGGAGCTGGCCCGGTACGAGCTGGCCGGCGGCGGCCCGCACACCGGGCAGATCATGGCCAAGGTGTTCCGCGAGCCGTCCGGCGGCTGGGGCATGCAGGCGATCGGCGCGCCCGCGCGGGGCCGGACCTTCCAGGACCTGCTGCCGGCCATCGAGCCGTTCCTCTAGGCGCCGGGCGAAGCGCCCGGGGAGGGCCTGCGCGAGGTACCCCGCGGAGGCGCCTCGCGCAGGCCCCCCGGGCGCCCGGGAAGGGGGGAGTGCGGGGCGGTCCTTTACCTTCTTTACCTTCCTTTGGACTTCCTGTTACTCTCGAAGGCAGCGGAGGGGAGTATTCCCCCGCAGTCGTCCCGTCATCACGGGCGCCCTCGCGAGCGGCGCCCCGGGGCACTGGTCCGCGGGCGCGCCAGAGCGGGTCCGACGGGCGGAAGAGACCTCCGGCAAGTGACGATGACTGTCTCGCCTACCTGCCGGAGGAGCAGTAAGTGGACGTTTCCGTAAGCATGTGGGTCGGCACGATCGGTGTGTTGCTGGCGCTGATCGTGGCCGATTTCTTCATCGGCGGACGCAAGCCGCACGAGGTGTCGATCAAGGAAGCCGGGATCTGGACCGCGGTCTGGGTCGTGCTGGCCGTGGTCTTCGGCGGTTTCCTCTGGTGGCACTCCGGCGCGCAGCCGGCCGGTGAGTTCTTCGCCGGTTACATCACCGAGAAGTCGCTCAGTGTCGACAACCTGTTCGTGTTCATTCTGATCATGGGCAAGTTCGCGGTTCCGCGGATCTACCAGCAGCGCGTGCTGATGTTCGGCGTGATCATCGCGCTGGTGCTGCGGGCGGTCTTCATCGCGGGCGGCGCGGCGCTGGTGGCGCAGTTCTCCTGGGTGTTCTTCATCTTCGGCGCCTTCCTGATCTGGACGGCGTGGAAGCTGATCAAGGAGGCCCGGGCCGACGAGGAGGACGAGGAGTTCGAGGAGAACCGTCTGCTCAAGTCCATCGAGCAGCGCTTTCCGTCGACGGACAAGTACCACGGCACCAAGCTTTTCGTGAGGGAGAAGAGCAGTATCCGGGAGAACGGCCGCCGGCTGATGACCCCGATGCTGATCGTCATGCTGGCGATCGGCACCACGGACGTCCTCTTCGCGCTGGACTCCATCCCGGCGATCTTCGGCCTCACCCAGGACCCGTACATCGTCTTCACCGCCAACGCCTTCGCCCTGATGGGCCTGCGCCAGCTGTACTTCCTGATCGGCGGCCTGCTGAAGAAGCTGGTCCACCTCTCGTACGGCCTGTCGGTGATCCTCGGCTTCATCGGCGTGAAGCTGGTCCTGCACGCCGCCCACGAGGCCGGCGCGAACGTGCCGGAGATCGGCATCCCGCTCTCCCTGGGCGTCATCGTCGTCGTCCTGGCCGTCACCACGGTGACCAGCCTGATGGCCTCGAAGAAGCAGGAGCGGGAAGCGGTGGAGTCGGAGAAGATCGACGCCTGACCCCCTCGTACGACGGCGGGCCCGCGACCTGGCAGAGGT